>JALYPE010000173.1 GCA_030856525.1 Pseudomonadota bacterium
GGCTGTTCAATTGGGGTATGGCGACGCTGCTGGTGATTTCGCTGTATCCGTTGTTGCTTGAAAGCTTTAGCTGACGCATTGCTTCAACCGGTTGGCCGATGCCTGTTAAGCTCGACTTCAGGAGCGTTCCTACGCACTTTTCACTGAAGTCGTACTTTTTTTACGCATCCGATCAGGTATTGCTGTGTGCTCTTTCCAGCCACTGATCCCGGAACAAGCTCTGCGAGTCTTTTATGAATAAACGTCCGTTGTATTTCGACTACGCCGCCACTACCCCGGTGGATGAGAGAGTCATCCAAGTCATGGTCGAGTGTCTGGGTTTTTCCGGCAATTTCGGCAACCCGGCGTCCAGCTCCCACGCGTTTGGCCAGCAGGCCCGGCAAACGGTTGAGCGGGCGCGACAGCAAGTGGCAGAGCTGGTCGGTGCGCAGGCACAGGAAATTGTCTGGACCTCCGGTGCGACCGAATCCAACAATCTTGCGCTCAAGGGTGTGGCCCAGGCTCGTGCGGCTGGCGGCGGTCACGTCATTACCAGCCAGATTGAACACAAAGCCATTCTCGACACGGCAAGCCAGTTGCAGGACGCCGGTGTTTCAGTCACTTACCTGATGCCGGACGCGGACGGCTTGATCACAGCCCAAGCGGTCAGCGATGCCCTGCGTGAGGACACTTTTCTGGTGTCGCTGATGCTGGTCAACAATGAGTTGGGCACCTTGAATGACATCGCAGCGATCGGCGATACCGTCCGCGCGCATGATGCGTTGTTCCATGTGGACGCGGCGCAAGGCGCAGGCAAAGTGGCCATTGACCTGGCGAATCTGCCGGTGGACCTGATGTCTTTTTCGGCGCACAAGATTTACGGCCCCAAAGGTATCGGCGCGTTGTATGTCGGCCCGCGTGCGCAACAGCGCTTGCAGGCACAGATTCACGGCGGCGGGCACGAAGGCGGTTTGCGTTCAGGCACGTTGGCGACACATCAGATTGCCGGCATGGGCGCAGCCTTCGCCCTGGCTGCCCTAGTGTTCGAGCAAGAGCATGCCGCGATCGAGCGTCTGCGCGAGCGTTTGCTTGAGCCGTTGTTGAGCCTTCCCGGCGTACGCCTCAATGGCTGCGCAACCCGGCGCATCCCTCATACGTTGAGCCTGACCTTCAACGAGGGCGAATTCAGCTCCGCCGCTTTAAGCAATACAATCGCGTTTTCCGCGACGTCGGCCTGCAATTCCGCGAGTAACGCACCTTCTCATGTGCTGCTGGCTTTGGGGCATGATGCTCGCTCCGCAGGTCGCACCATTCGCTTGAGCCTGGGACGGTTTACCACCGAGCAGGACATCGACCAGGCCATTCACCTGATTAAAGCGTCTTGCGCCAGTGCCCCGGCATTCTGGGCGACAGGACTCTGAAAGCGCCGGCGTGATCGGCACTCAACAATAATATGCAGTGATTAGCAGGAGACACGATGAGTACGCAGCCTTCGATCAACGGATCGGTGCCCGAGCGCCTGGCGCACACCCGTGAACTGATGAGCCGGGAGGGCATTCATGCACTGCTGGTGCCGTCGGCCGATCCGCACCTTTCAGAATACCTGCCGGGCTATTGGCAAGGGCGACAATGGCTGTCGGGTTTTCACGGCTCGGTCGGCACTTTGATTGTTACGACGGACTTCGCCGGTGTCTGGGCGGACAGCCGTTACTGGGAGCAGGCGAGCAAAGAACTCAATGGCAGCGGCATCGAGCTGGTGAAATTGCAGCCGGGGCAACCCGGTCCGCTGGACTGGCTGGCCGAGCAAACGCCTGAAGGGGGTGTCGTCGCGGTAGACGGTGCGGTGATGGCCGTTGCGTCCGCGCGTACGCTGGGTGACAAACTTGAAGCGCGTGGCGCTCGACTCCGCACCGATATCGATCTGTTGAGCGAAGTCTGGAGTGATCGCCCGGGCCTGCCCCACGAGCCGATCTATCAACACCTGCCGCCGCAGGCAACCATCAGCCGTATCGAAAAGCTGGGCGAGCTGCGCGAAACCTTGAAAGCGCGCGGTGCCGATTGGCATTTTATTGCGACCCTGGATGACATCGCCTGGCTGTTCAATCTGCGCGGCGGCGATGTGTCGTTCAACCCGGTATTCGTTTCATTCGCCTTGATCAGCCAGGGCCAGGCCACCTTGTTTGTGGCTTTGAGCAAAATCAGCGCCGAGTTGCGTGGCATCCTTGAACAGGACGGCGTGACTCTGCGCGATTACAGCGAAGTCGCCGATGCCTTGCGCGCGGTGCCAAGTGGCTCCAGCCTGCAGGTGGATCCGGCGCGGGTGACGGCGGGCTTGCTGGACAATCTTGACAGTGGCGTGACACTGGTCGAAGGCCTGAACCCGACTACATTGGCCAAATCGCAAAAAAGTCTGGCCGATGCCGAACACATCCGCAAAGCCATGGAACAGGACGGCGCAGCGCTGTGCGAATTTTTCGCTTGGCTGGAGTCGGCGTGGGGCCGTGAACGCATCACTGAACTGACCATCGATGAGCACCTGACCGCAGCGCGCATGCGTCGGCCGGATTATGTATCGCTAAGCTTCAATACCATCGCCGCGTTTAACGCCAATGGCGCGATGCCGCATTACCACGCCACCGAAGAAGAGCATGCGGTGATCGAAGGAGACGGTCTGTTGTTGATCGACTCCGGCGGTCAATACCTCGGTGGCACCACCGACATCACGCGGATGGTGCCGGTCGGAACGCCAACCGAGGAGCAGAAGCGCGATTGCACGCGGGTGTTGAAAGGCGTCATCGCACTGTCCCGGGCGCAATTTCCACGCGGCATTCTCTCGCCATTGCTGGATTCGATTGCACGGGCACCGATCTGGGCAGAAAGCGTCGACTACGGTCACGGCACCGGGCATGGCGTCGGCTACTTCCTGAACGTGCACGAAGGCCCGCAAGTGATCGCCTATCAAGCCGCCGCCGCACCGCAAACGGCGATGCAACCGGGGATGATCACGTCCATTGAACCGGGCACCTATCGTCCAGGCCGCTGGGGTGTGCGGATCGAAAACCTGGTATTGAACCGTGAAGCGGGCACAAGCGAGTTTGGTGAATTCCTCAAATTCGAAACCCTGACGTTGTGCCCGATCGACACGCGTTGCCTGGAGCCTTCGTTGCTGACGCTTGAAGAGAAGCAGTGGTTCAACGCTTATCACGCCGAAGTCCGCCAGCGCCTCAGCCCGTTGCTCGACGGTACAGCGCTTGAGTGGTTGAACACGCGAACGGCCGCGATTTGAATGGGTTGAGTCAGGCGCTGTTAGCAGCGCCTGGGTCATACTTCTATGGCATCGACTTACCGTAAGGCTTCGATGACAAAGTCCAGGCGATCCTGGCCAAAGAACAGCTGCTCCCCGACAAACATGCTCGGTGCACCGAAAACGCCGCGCTGCACGGCTCGCTCGGTATTGTCCTTGAGTGCGGCTTTGACTTCCTCGTCCGCGGTCAAGGCCAGCACTTCAGCAGGATCGAAGCCGTTGCCGGAGAGTACTGACGCCACGGTCGACGGATCGTCAAGACTGAGACCGTCAACCCAAAGCGCTTTAAACAGACAATCGGTGAACGCCGTAAACCGTTCGGGATGGCGCAACTGCATGCCTGTAACTGCTCGCATCAGCAACAACGTATTGATCGGAAAGTGCGGATTGAATTTCAGCGCCACGCCGTAGCGTTTGGCGAAGCGGTCCAGGTCTTGAAACATGTAGCGACCCTTGGCCGGAATGGTGGCTGGCGAAGCGTTGCCGGTCGCTTTGAATACGCCGCCCAGCAAGATCGGAACGTAGACTAGCCGGGCGTCTGCCTGCGTGCATATTTTCGGCAGCTGGGTGTAGGCCAAATAGGTGGCGGGGCTGCCAAGGTCGAAGTAGAACTCAACGGTTTTGCTCATGGTCGATACGCACTCGTTATTGTTTTAGGATTGGTTACCAGCGTTCGTTCCAGGGACGTAGATCGAGCTCGAAAGTCCAGGCGTCGCGCGGCTGGCTGTGCAGATACCAGTAATTCTCTGCGATGTGCTCGGGATTCAGGATGCCGTCCTGATCCTTGGTCGCGTACTTTTCCGGGAAGCTCTCGCGGATAAAGTCAGTGTCGATGGCGCCATCGACCACGACATGAGCGACGTGAATATTCATCGGTCCTAATTCTCGAGCCATGCTCTGAGCCAGTGCGCGGATACCATGTTTGGCACCGGCAAACGCCGCAAAACCGGCGGCGCCACGCAGGCCAGCGGTAGCCCCAGTGAAAAGGATCGTGCCGCGTTGACGCTTGGCCATGCGCCGAGCCACTTC
Source organism: Pseudomonadota bacterium (assembly GCA_030856525.1). GTDB lineage: Bacteria > Pseudomonadota > Gammaproteobacteria > Pseudomonadales > Pseudomonadaceae > Aquipseudomonas. Next base: position 4,313 of record JALYPE010000173.1, read on the forward strand.
CCGGGCATTGAGAAATCCGGAAAAACAGGCCATTTCCCAGATCTTGAAATATTTGCGCGCAGTTTCTTCAAGAATGCTGCAGGGAACATTGGCGCCGATATTGAAAACGAAGGCTTCGATCGGACCTATCTCGCTCTCGATCTGCTCGATCAGGGCAACCACGTCCTCTTCCTTGCGAGCATCACAGGCGAAGCCATGAGCTTCACCGCCATCGGCGTTGATCGAATCCACCAACGGCTGCAATTTGTCGGCGCTGCGCCGCGTTACGCAGGCGGTAAACCCTTCCTGTGCGAAGCGCTTGGCAATGGCACCGCCAGTGGCATCACCCGCGCCGACAACCAATACGACCTTCTTGTTATTCATGGGTAGGTCCTTTGCTGAACGATCGTTAACTAAACGAACGTTATGCTACGATTCGGCAGGCGTCAAGGTGATCAATCCTGAGGGTAGGGCAATGCGGTATTCGGCCAGTCACAAGTTGGAAACCAGAGAGAAGTTACTCGACAGCAGCGCGGTGCTCGCGAAGAAGTCGGGCTTCTCGACGGTCGGTGTCGATGGCTTGATGAAGGCAATCGGTCTGAGCGGTGGGGCGTTCTACAGCCACTTCTCGTCAAAAGACGAGCTATTCGCTTCCATCGTCGAACGTGAACTTTGCCAAAGCATGGGGCGGCTGGGTGCAGATCAGGATCGCGAGCGGCTGCAGCGCTGTCTCAAACATTATTTGAGCATGGCCCACGTTGAGCACCCGGAAGCGGGCTGCGCGCTACCGGCATTGGGCGCCGAAATCGCCCGGTCTGACATGGTTGTGCGCCGGCAGGCAGAGCACTGGATATGCCTGCTGCAGAAACGTTGGGCTGAAATATTGGAAAGCGACAGTCTGGCGTGGGCGATTCTGTCGCAGTGCATCGGTGCGCTGGTCGTAGCGCGGATGCTGGCGACTCCGGACGTTCAGCATACGGTGCTGAAGTGCAGTTACGAGGAAATTGAACGCCAGATGGCAATTCCGCGCACGGCGTAACCTACTTGCAGATGACGATCATGCTGCGACTGGTGTAGCCGGCCGGGTTGAGGCCAAACGGATAATCGCCAGGTTCTTCTACACCATCCCCTGATTTAGCAATCACCTTATAGCCCTTTGGCGCGCACGAATTGGCTGCGCTGGTGTGACACTTGCTCCAGGCCGACGACAGGCCTGAACAATTGATATGCAGACCTTTCTTGCCGCGCTTGGTTTGGGTTTCCGATGTTGCCGCGCAGCCTGAGATCGCAAGCACTGCGATCAATATCAAAATTCGTTTCATTACTATCCTTAAAGCGTCCCCGGATCTTCATGCCCGGGTCTGGCCGTATTCGCTAGCGCATAAAGCATTCCGATATCCTTGTCTTTAATATCCCTGTTCAACACCGCGTGACGGTCTAAACATGGCCTAAATGCGCTGCAAATACCAGACCTGCGTCAAATCCAGCATCAATCCGCCGCTATTGCCGGCTTAGCGGCATTGCCCATGGTCATCGTTGCACCAACTGATGCGAGGATAATGCACAAGATGGCCATCCATTGTGAAAACGTCAGGTACTCCTGCAGGAAAAGCAAACCCGAGAGCGCGCCGATGGCCGGTTCAATACTCATCAACGTGCCGAATGTCCGGGTTGGCAGTCGAGTGAGTGCAACCATCTCCAGCGTGTAGGGGACGGCGGTGGATAAAAGCGCCACGCCGATGGCCACGGGAATCAGCGAAGGAGTCAGCAGCGCGGCCCCGGCATGGACAATGCCGATGGGGGCAACGAACAAAGCGGCGATCATGACGCCCAGTGCGGCAGTTTGAACACCATTATCGGCGCCGGCTTTCTGACCAAACAATATGTACAGCGCCCAGCAAACGCCTGCGCCCAGCGCATAACCGGCGCCAACCAGATCAATTCCAGCGGTGGTCGTGCCGGTGGGTATCAGAAGCAGCAATCCAACGGCTGCCAAGGCTATCCATACAAAGTCGATTGCTCGCCGTGATGCGTAGATTGCTACGGCCAAGGGCCCGGTGAACTCAAGGGCTACGGCGATACCCAGCGGCACTGTGCGCAAGGACATATAGAAGAGGAAATTCATGCCGCCCAGTGCAATGCCGTAAACGATGACGGTGCGCAAGGATTGGGCGTTAAGCTTTGCTCGCCACGGCCTCAGCAATATCAGCATGATCAGGCTGGCGAAAATCAGCCGCAGAGTGGTCGTACCCTGAGCGCCTATAATCGGAAACATGCTTTTCGCCAGTGAGGCGCCCGATTGGATTGATGCCATGGCTATTAATAGAAGTCCAACCGAGTACAAAGTGGAGGCGAGGCTGCGGGGCTGGTTATTCATTGGAAAGCATCATCCTTGGCGGGGAGCGACATCGTGTGGTTGTGAGTTGAGCAATATACTGCGCATTCTGGATGGCTGCACCTATATATGCGGCGTCATTTCAAGATTGTTCCCGGAAAGGCAAAATTAGGGCTTGACGGCAGATTCTGGAAGTCTATAATTCGCCCCACTTCCGGCGCAGTCGAAACGGAAAACTCCTTGGTAAACAAAGAGTTACGCAGTTTTCGACAGCGACTTGCTTCAGATCATCGAAGCCTGGAAGGAGTTAAAGGAGCGGTGTTGTTTGGCTCTTTTGACGATTCGATCCTCTCGGTCGAAAGCGGAGAAAAAGAGGTGTTGACAGCAGCGAGTAACGCTGTAGAATTCGCCTCCCGCTAACGAGAGATCGAAAGCGC
>JALYPE010000797.1 GCA_030856525.1 Pseudomonadota bacterium
GCGATTGCCGGCCGAGATCCACCAGACCGCGACGTTCGACAGCTGGTACAGGGTCAACAGTCAGAAAGATCCGCAGTTACTGATCATGCGCGAGGAGGACGTGCTGGCCCGCGAGGCCAGTGAAGTCACCGCGCTGCATTACCCGGACACCCTGCACATCGGCGATCTGGAACTGGCCCTCAGTTATCACTTCGAGCCCAATCACCCGCGTGACGGCGTGACCTTGCGTGTGCCGGCGCCGTTGCTGCCGATGCTGCCGCCGGAACGTCTGGACTGGCTGGTACCCGGCGTCATCGAAGCCAAGTGCATTGCACTGGTGCGCAACCTGCCGAAGGCACTGCGCAAAAATTTTGTGCCGGTGCCGGATTTCGTCAAAGCGGCGTTGCAGCGCATGACGTTCGCCGAAGGTTCGCTGCCGCAAGCGTTAGGCCGCGAACTGTTGCGCATGACTGGCGCACGGGTCAGCGACGAAGCCTGGGCCGAAGCGGCGCAACAGGTGGACAGCCATTTGCGGATGAACCTGGAAATCGTCGACGGCGAGGGCAAGTTTCTCGGTGAAGGTCGCGATCTGGCCGAGTTGACTGCGCGTTTCGCCGAGGCCAGTCAAGCTGCTCTGGCGGTGCCGCAAACCGCGAAAAGTCAGCAGCCGGTGGAGGCGAAAGTCTTCGCAGCGGTGGCTGAAAAAACCCAGCAGAAGATCGCCGGATTGTCGATGACGGTGTATCCGGCGCTGGTGGAAGAAGCCGGCACGGTCAAGGAAGGGCGTTTTTCTACCCCGGCCGAAGCCGAGTTCCAGCACCGCCGTGCCTTACAACGTTTGCTCATGCAGCAGTTGGCGGAACCGGCAAAATTCCTCCGAGGCAAGCTGCCGGGGCTGACGGAACTGGGCCTGATGTACCGCGAGTTGGGGCGCATCGACAGCCTGGTGGAAGACATTTTGCTGGCCAGCCTCGACAGCTGCATCCTTGAGGGCGAAGACCCGCTGCCGCGGGACGGCGCCGGGTTGGCGGCGCTGGCTGAACGCAAACGCGGCGGCTGGACCGAACATGCCGAGCGGCTGGCGAAGCTGACGCTGGAGATTCTCAAGCTGTGGCACGGGCTGCAAAAACGCTTCAAGGGCAAGATCGACCTGGCGCAAGCCGTTGCTCTGAACGACATCAAGCAGCAGCTGAGCCATCTGGTGTACCCGGGTTTTGTCCGGGAAACGCCAATGCAGTGGCTCAAGGAACTGCCGCGTTATCTCAAAGCCATCGAGCAGCGTTTTGAAAAACTCGGCGCGCAGGTGCAGAAGGACCGGGTCTGGAGCGGTGAATTATCCGGTCTGTGGGCGCAATACCAGGCTCGCGCGAGCAAACATGCACAGGAAGGCAAGCGCGATCCGCAGCTTGAGCTGTACCGCTGGTGGCTGGAGGAATACCGGGTTTCGCTGTTTGCCCAGCAGTTGGGGACCAAAGTGCCGATCTCTGATAAGCGGTTGAGCAAGCAGTGGAGTCAAGTCGAACCCTAGGCCCGTGGAAGCGAGCTTTTTGTGGCGAGGGGATTTATCCGTGGCAGGAGATTTATCTATGGTGAGGGGATTTATCCGTGGCAGGAATTTAACTGTGGCGAGGGGATTTATCCCCGTTCGGCTGCGAAGCAGTCGTGGAACCAGCGCGCTCGGTAAAACTGATTCACCGAGGCTGCAGCTTTTAGGGCGGCTTCGCCACCCAACGGGGATAAATCCCCTCACCACAGATAAATCCCTTCTCCACAGATAAATCCGTTAGCCACAGATAAATCCGTTAGCCAAAGATAAATCACCTGCTCATCAGTTCACACAATTGCGTCCCAGCTCTAGCAAATAGGGCGAAAATCCAACGTTTATGGCAAACTTCGCGCCTATAAACATCGGCCCCGCGGTTTTGAGCCTTCGATGGTACGGGGGATCGAATTAAAGCGATGCCTTGCGTGCTTGCGCGACGGGAGCAACCCATTTGTGTGTTGGTACGTCGGTGCCAGCGCTTTCTGCCTGAACAGATTAGAGAAACGACCATGCATAACGTCGTCATCAGCGGCACCGGCCTGTACACCCCGGCCAACAGCATCTCAAACGAAGAGCTGGTGGAGTCTTTCAACGCCTATGTCGCACTGTTCAATGCCGACCATGCCGACGCCATCGCGCGTGGCGAAGTGGAAGCATTGACCGAGTCCAGCGCTGCGTTTATCGAAAAAGCCTCCGGCATCAAAAGCCGCTTCGTGATGGACAAGGACGGCATTCTTGACCCGCGTCGCATGGCACCGCGTCTGCCGGAGCGTTCCAATGACGAGTGGTCGGTGCTCTGCCAGATGGCCATCGGTGCCGCCGAGCAAGCCTTGCAGCGTGCCGGCAAGACCGCCGCAGACATCGACGGCGTGATCGTCGCCTGCTCCAACCTGCAACGTGCCTACCCGGCCATCGCCATCGAAGTTCAGGAAGCGTTGGGCATTACAGGTTTCGGTTTCGACATGAACGTCGCCTGCTCCTCGGCGACCTTCGGCATTCAGGCTGCGGCCAACAGCGTGCAACTGGGACAGGCCCGCGCAGTGCTCATGGTCAACCCGGAAGTCTGCACCGGTCACCTGAACTTTCGTGACCGCGACAGCCACTTCATCTTCGGCGACGCCGCCACCGCAGTGATCATCGAACGCGCTGATCTGGCGACGTCCGCTTACCAGTTCGACGTGGTTAGCACCAAATTGCTGACCAAGTTCTCCAACAACATCCGCAACAATTTCGGTTTTCTCAACCGCGCGGCGGAAGAGGGGATCGGCTCGAAGGACAAACTGTTCGTGCAAGAAGGCCGCAAGGTGTTCAAGGAAGTCTGCCCGATGGTTGCCGAGCTTATCGCTGCGCACCTGGAAGAGAATCAGTTGAACGTCGGCGACGTGAAACGCTTCTGGCTGCACCAGGCCAACCTGAGCATGAACCACCTGATCGTTAAGAAGCTGCTGGGTCGCGAAGCCACCGAAGAGGAAGCGCCGGTGATTCTCGACACCTACGCCAACACCAGCTCTGCGGGTTCGGTGATCGCGTTTCACAAGAACCAGGATGACCTGGCCGCCGGTTCGCTGGCAGTGCTCAGCTCGTTCGGTGCCGGTTATTCGATTGGTAGCGTGATTTTGCGTAAGCGTTGATTTACTGAGTCCGCAGCTGCAAAGGGTTCCCCTGTGGCGAGGGGGCAAGCCCCCTCGCCACAGAGAGCCCCTCGCCACAGGCAACCCCCCTCGCCACGGGAGGGGTCCTACAAGAACAAAAAAACTCGCGCTGTTGTACCGGCCAGATGAAGGACCGTTACATCAGCGCGAGTCTGTGAAAGCAGCCCAGGCATCCTTACCCGGGCTGTATTACCGCTAAATCAGAACTTGGCTTCAGCATCCAGTTGCAGGGTGTTGATTTTCGAATCCCGCAGCGTGGCGTTGGTGTAGTCCGATTTTGCCATCAGGTAGGTCGCGCCCAGCGAGAAGTTCTTGTCCAGCTCGTAGCTGACTTTGAACTTGCTGCCACGCGAACCGGTGAAACCGTTGGCGAAGTCAGAGTCGGTGAACGCGCCGACCACAGCGTTACGCTGCACGTCGCGGTAGTTGTAGTCCAGACCGAAGCCGTAGATTTTCGACTTCACACCGGCCAGCCAGCCCATGTCCTGATCGTTGCTGGCATCGTCGTTGTTGACCACTTGACCGTACAACGACAGCGGCATTGGCAGACCGCCGATGTCGAGCTGACCGAAGCCTTCGTACAGCTTGAATTCTTCGTTCGGGCTGTTGCCGTTGATTGCCAGTGCGGCAGGGATGGTGGTGCCACCAGCGGTGATGTCGTCGTCGTTGTCGTAGCCGTAGACGCTACCGCCCACGGTCAGTTTCAGGCTGTCAGTGATTGCGAAGCGAGCGCCCAACTGGCCGGCGTACAGACGCAGGTCGTGCTTGAACTGCACGCCGTCGCCGTCGACGTTGTCCTTGAGGGTGTAGTGACCGGCGCTGCCGAACAGTTCGGTGCTGCCGCCCAGCGGGTATTTGTAGGTGACCGCCAGGCCTTCAGGGCTGATGTCGGTGTCCCAGATGATGTCACCCATGCTCACCCATTGCTGAGGCATCTTGCCGCCAACGATGTGCAGGTTTTTGATCGCATCCGGGTGGTAGTCGACGTAACCCTGGTCGAGCCAGATGGTCTTCTTGTCGAAGTAGTTGTCCAGGCTCTGGTTGGTGGAACGCGCGTCGTCGTTGTTACCGGTGGCGATGCGGATGCCGGTGTCGACTTGCGGGTTGATCTCGGTGTAAGCACCCAGACGGGCACGAACGCGCTGACGATCCTGGTCGCGGTTGTTTGACACGCCATCGTTCTTGACCGTCTCCTGACGGAAGCGCACGTCACCCTTGAACTGGGTCTTGGCGGCCCACGCCAGTTTCTGGTCGAAGTTGCTCAGTTCATTGGTCTTCTTCGCGGTGGCAGCGATTTGCTCGTTGGTCTCTTGCTGAGCCTGACGGGCAATCTGCTGCTCTTTCTGATCGCGAGCGAGCTCGGCTTGCAGTTCGCTGTGCTGGGCGGCGCTGATCGAGCCGTTCGCCCGGAGCATGTCGAGCAGTTTGGCGTCGACTGCAGCGCTGGCCGGAACGCTAAGGGCCAGCAGCAGACCGCCACACAGGGCCGCCGCAGTTTTCGTGGAAGCAAGACGCATATCAATCTCCGAAGATGAAGAGGATGAGGAATCATCCAGGGCACAACCGACCGTTGTCGGACGGAAAACAGTGGCCGGGTTAGAACCCGACGCTCTAAAAACTGGCGTCAGTATCGCGATGATTTATGACAAAGCGGTGGCAAACTGATGGCGTCTCGATGACGATGTTGCGCGTCGGTGAACTTTTGCTCAGGGGCTCTGTCGCCGGAAGGGAGGTGTCTAAACAGCGCTGATAGGCGATACTCGCCGGGCTACCATGTGATGAAACGGAAGGTATCGATGCCATTGCAACGTCTGGAAAACATGTCCGATATCGGCCCGCACACATGGGATGCCCTGGTGCCGGACGCTCAACCGTTCTTGCGGCATGCCTTCCTCAGTTCGCTGGAGGACAGTGGCAGCGTAGGCCCGCACTCCGGCTGGCAGCCTGAACATCTGCTGCACATGGAAGGCGGGCGCCTGATTGCGGCGCTGCCCAGCTATCGCAAATGGCATTCCTATGGCGAGTACGTGTTCGACCACGCCTGGGCCGACGCTTGCGAACGTGCCGGCATCGACTACTACCCCAAATTGCTCACGGCAGTGCCGTTCAGCCCGGTCAGCGGGCCGCGCCTGCTGGCGGCTACGGTTGAGGACGGCTTTGAACTGCTGAAAAGCATTCCGGGGTACCTGGAAATCGAAGAACTCTCCAGCGCCCACATCAATTTCACCGACCCGTTCACCGACGCCGCGCTCGCCGAGCAATCGGGTTGGTTGCAGCGAATCGGCTGCCAATACCACTGGCACAATCGCGGCTACCGGGACTTTCAGGATTTCCTCGACGTGCTCAGTTCACGCAAGCGCAAACAAATGCGCAAAGAACGTGAGCAAGTGGCGGGGCAGGGGATTGAATTTGAATGGCTCGAAGGCCGGCAGCTGGATCAGGCGCAGTGGGATTTCGTCTACGCCTGTTACGCCAATACTTACGCAATACGTCGGCAACGGCCATACCTGACGCGAGAATTTTTCAGCCTGCTGGCCGAACGCATGCCCGAGGCAATTCGCGTTGTTTTGGCCAAGCAAGGCTCACGCCCGGTTGCCATGGCCTTCAGCCTGGTGGGCGGCGACAGTTTTTATGGCCGGTATTGGGGTTGCCTGGCGGAGTTCGATCGCTTGCACTTTGAGACGTGTTTTTATCAGGGCATGGATTACGCGATCGCCAACGGTTTTCAGCGTTTCGATGCCGGGGCGCAAGGCGAGCACAAACTGATTCGCGGATTTGAGCCGGTGATCACCCATTCCTGGCATTACCTGCGCCATCCCGGATTGAAAGGGGCGGTGAAGGATTTTCTGCAGGATGAGCGGGTCGGGGTGCTGGCCTACGCCGAAGAGGCGCGGACGGCCTTGCCCTATCGGCAAGGCTGAGCCGCGTCTTCGTATCAGGTACCTTCTTTGCCCAGCCATCGATACGTGACGCCACCGATTACCGCTCCGATTAGCGGCGCGACCCAGAACATCCACAGTTGTGCGATGGCCCACCCCCCGACAATAACGGCCGGGCCCGTGCTGCGTGCCGGGTTGACCGACGTGTTGGTGATCGGAATCGAGATCAGGTGGATCAGCGTCAAGGCCAAACCGATGGCAATGGGAGCCAGACCAGCGGGGGCTCGCTTGTCGGTGGCGCCAAGGATGATCAGCACAAACATCGCGGTCATCACCAGCTCAGAGACGAAGCCTGTTGCCAGCGAATACTTGCCTGGCGAGTGCTCACCATAACCATTGGACGCGAGACCTGCAGAGAGATCAAAGCCTTCCTTGCCGCTGGCGATGAAGTAGATCAACGCAGCGGCAACAATGCCGCCAATGAT
>JALYPE010000841.1 GCA_030856525.1 Pseudomonadota bacterium
GAAGCCATGCGCGGTGTCACGGAAGTAAACTTCATCACCGTGCATGTTGGCCCATTTCACACGCAGACGACCGGCGATGTAACCGCCCAGACCCGATGCGACGACTTGTGTAAATGCGAGCCAGATAATGGTTGAGATGCCCAGGCCTTTGGCGCTGACGCCTTCATTGGCCCAAGGGGAGACTGCCGAGAAGCCCAGGCCGAAGCCGAGCAACACCAGGATCAACGACAACGCCGCCGCAGCTGCGGCCCCTGCGAAAATCGCGCCCCAGGAAACGCCGGATCTGGCGTTCGATTCTTCTGCGGCAGGATAGAAACCATCCGAGGATCTAATCATTGTTTGTCGCTCCAGGCAGGAAAGATGCTGTTACATGTTGTTGAAAGAGTGATTGCAGTCAGCGTGCCAATTTAGTGCGACTAATAAGTCGTTGATTTTCAGTAACTTAGATATTTGGAACTTCCCTTTACCATGCAATTTGCAAGAAATGGCACTCAGCAGCGGGTTTTATGCATTGCAGAAACAGCGACATTTCATGAAGTTTTTTTCAGGAATCAAACGGTAATTTGTAGGCAAAATGTCGAGCAATGTTGTGAACCGCAAATCAGGCCACCTATGACCCGCATCTTGACCATCGAAGACGACGCTGTGACCGCCCGGGAAATTGTTGCCGAACTGAGCAGCCACGGCCTCGACGTCGACTGGGTCGACAATGGCCGCGAAGGCCTGACACGCGCGGTCAGCGGTGACTATGATCTCATCACGCTGGATCGCATGCTGCCCGAGCTGGATGGTCTGGCGATCGTCACCACGCTGCGGACGATGGGCGTGACCACGCCGATTTTGATGATCAGTGCCCTCTCTGATGTCGACGAGCGAGTGCGCGGGTTGCGCGCCGGCGGTGACGATTACCTGACCAAGCCATTCGCCACCGACGAAATGGCCGCTCGGGTCGAAGTCCTGCTGCGTCGGCAAAACAACGTCACCGCCCAGGCGACCACGCTGCGGGTCGCCGACCTGGAGCTTGACCTGATCAGTCACGAAGCCAGCCGTGCCGGTCAGTTTCTGACGTTGCTGCCCACCGAATACAAACTGCTGGAATTCCTGATGCGCAATACCGGGCAGATCCTGTCGCGGATGATGATTTTCGAGGAGGTCTGGGGCTATCACTTCGACCCGGGTACCAACCTGATCGACGTGCACATCGGCCGCCTGCGCAAGAAGATCGACCCGCCCGGCAATGTCCCACTGATCCGGACTGTGCGAGGTTCGGGTTATGTCATTGCCGAACCCCTCTAACGGCTGGCGCTCTTCCAGCAGCCGCTTGCTGGGGCTGTACAGTTCGCTGTTCGTGGTCTGGAGTGCGATCCTCATGGGGGTCATGTATTACGAGGTGTCCTCGTACCTGGACAACCTCGCCAAACATTCGCTGATGCAACGTCAGCATCTGTTTTCACGATTCTCCGGCGAGCAACTGGTTGACGCCCTCGCCGTCAGCATGACCTTCGACATTCGCGGCATTGACGCCTATGGCCTGTTCGATGCCGAGCATCGTTACCTCAGCGGCGCCTTGCGGCAAATCCCCGAAGGCCTTCCGCTGGACGGCAAGATCCACATGCTCAGCGACTGCGCCGATTCCGATGACCCGACGTTGCCCAGGGACAGCTGCGACGCGGTGGCGACCCAGGCCAAGGACGGTCGCTGGCTGATTCTGATGCGCGACAACGGCTCGCTGTTTGCGGTGACGCGGATCATCCTGCACGCTTTGCTCTGGGGCATGACCCTGACGGTTTTGCCAGGCATCGCCGGTTGGCACCTGTTGCGCCGCCGGCCTCTGCAGCGCATTCGCGCGATCCAGGCCAGCGCCGAAGCGATCGTCGCCGGCGACCTGACCCGACGTCTGCCGCTGTCCAATCGCCGTGACGAACTCGACATGCTCGCGGCCATCGTCAACGCCATGCTGGAACGCATCGAGCGACTGATGAATGAAGTCAAAGGCGTCTGCGACAACATCGCCCACGATCTGCGCACCCCGCTGACTCGATTGCGCGCCCAGCTTTACCGGATTCAACAGCAGGCCGAGGACGGTTCGCCGCTGGCGGTGCAACTGGACTCGGTGCTGGCTGAAGCAGACACATTGATGGCGCGCTTTCGCGGTTTGCTACGTATTTCCGAGCTGGAGGACCGGCAGCGGCGGTCAGGTTTTGTGCAGCTCGATCCGAAGTCGTTGCTACAGGAACTGCACGACTTTTACCTGCCGCTCGCGGAAGAAGGCGAATTGGTGTTCCGTCTGCGATTGCCTGACGCGTTGCCGCCGCTGTACGGCGATCGAGCGTTGTTATTCGAGGCACTGGCGAACTTGCTCAGCAACTCGATCAAGTTCACACCGCCGGGAGGCGAGGTGATTTTGCGCGGGATTGGCGAAGGTGGCTCCACACGAATCGAGGTGCTCGACTCCGGCCCGGGGATTGCGATGGCGGAACGTGAAGCGGTGTTTCAGCGCTTTTATCGCGCCGAAGGAGGCAACCCGCAAAGCGGATTTGGCCTGGGTCTATCGATCGTTGCAGCAATTGCCAGCCTGCACGGCTTCACGCTGGAGGTCGAGACCAGTGAACTCGGCGGGGCGCTGTTGGCGCTCAATTGCCAACAACGCCTGATCCCCCAGAGCTGACGCCGGTTTTACTGTGGGAGTGAGCCTGCTCGCGATGGCGGTGAGTCAGACAGATATCTGCCAGCTGAACCACCGCTTTCGCGAGCAAGCTCTGCACCTGCAGACGGTTGTGACTATCAGCCTGGGAAGTTGGCTCGAAGTGCCTCAAGCCCGCCCTGATAGATCCCGTTGAACAACGCCACCACTTCTTCTTCACTCACGCCCTGTGGTGCAAAACGCCCCGACCAGGTCACGCGAGCGCCCTCGCCTTCAGTCTCTACCAGGATCGTCGCCAGATAATCCGTGGCCGGGAAAGGTGCCTGCACAATCGAATAGCTGTAGGTTTTCGCCCCGTCATCAAAGGTGCGAAGGCGCTCCACCACTTCGGCGCCATCCGCGGTACGCAGGCTGCGCACGCGCCCGCCTTCGCTCAGTTCGCTCTGGGCAATGAACGGCAGCCAGTCCGGCAGGGAATTGAAGCCACCGATCAGTTGCCACACTTTATCGGCCGAAGCCGGAATATCAATCGTCGCTGATGCAGTCGCCATAAATGTCTTCTCTCTCAATACTTTCAATAGATGAACTGAAAATCAGATTGCCATGCTGTCGACCACGCCGCCGTCGACGCGTAGAGCCACGCCCGCGGTGGCCGAGGATAACGGTGATGCGATGTAGTTCACTAGATTCGCGGACACCGCAAGGTTAGCGCTTTTGGTCACGCCATAGTTGAGCATATCGGCCGGGATTGCGATGCCGGATTCCGAGGAGAGGAAAATCACCCTGCCCCACCCTTGCTTGACCCTGCCCGGCGCGTAATGTCGCGACAAACGCACGCCGGAGATGACGTTGACCTCGTAAAACCGCGTCCATTCACTGTCTGGCGTATCGAAGAAATCCACCTCGTTGAAGATCCCGAGGTTGTTCACCAGGATGTCGGCATGCGGTTCTGCGGCAAACAATTGTTCGAGGCCTTCAGCCGTACCGAGGTCGGCGGTCAGACCTCGCAGTTGTGCAC
>JALYPE010000854.1 GCA_030856525.1 Pseudomonadota bacterium
CGCGATGGGCGTTCCCACCATCGCTACCGCCAGCGCGCGGCCCTGCAATTGAGGGACAACCATGCGTCGTGCATAACCCGCGATGAGGCTCCAGGCCAGACCCGCTGACACCCCAGCGAAAAACCGCGCGATTAAAGTCAGCCAATAATGAGAAGACAGCGCCGTGATCGAATTGAATACCAGAAAACCCACAATGGTCAGCAACAGCACCGTCCTGCGGCGCCAGCCTTGCGTGGCGATCGTCAGTGGAATGGCTGCCAGCAGCGACCCCAGTGCGTAGACAGTCACCATCTGCCCCGCCAATGATGCCGAAACCCCCAGGCCACTGCCGATCATGGGCAGCAAACCCGCGGGTAACGTCTCAGTCACGATGCAGATAAAACCTGTCATCGCCAGCGCCAGTAGCGCACCCATCGGAAGCTTTTCGCCCTGTTGCTCATCTATAGCCATTCGACCGCCCTCACTTATATACTGGTCGGTATGAATGTAAAGAAGAGCAGGCTGGTCGTCAACGACTTATATAACGATCAGTATTTAAGTGGCTTTTTGGAGAGCATTAGACATGGCACAGATGGGACGTCCGCGCACGTTCGACCGTGATGTAGCAATCACTCAGGCACTGCATCTGTTCTGGGAGCATGGATACGATGCGACATCGCTCAGCCAGCTCAAATCGAAAATCGGAGGGGGCATCACGGCGCCGAGCTTTTACGCCGCTTTTGGCTCGAAACAGGCCCTGTTCAATGAGGTAATGGAGCGCTACCTCACCACCCACGGCCGGGTCACCGACAGTCTGTTTGATATGACCTTGCCGCCGAGGGAGGCGATCGAACTCACCCTTCGCCGGTCAGCGAAAATGCAGTGCGAGCCCGATCATCCCAGTGGGTGTCTGGTGGCGTTAGGTCTGATGAGTGCGTGCTCGGAAGAGAGCAAGGCCATTTCCAAGACGCTCACACGAGCGAGGAACCAGAACCGCGAGGGTATGGCTGCCTGTATCCACCGCGCCATTGCCGATGGGGAATTGCCCGCGACGGTAATACCGGAAACGCTTGCCGCCGTGTTCGACAGTTTTCTCTTGGGCTTGTCGACACTGGCGCGCGATGGTCTTCCACATGCCACGCTGGATGCTGCGGTGACTCAAGTGATGGGGTTATGGGACAGCCTGCGCATTGCTGCGATGATCGATGACCCGGACGTTCAAAATGAGCCAAAAGAATCCTGAGGATCTTCATGCCCGTGGCGCGAATCACGTGACCACTCGGGCACGGTGCATTGGTTGCCGCGTCACGCGAGGGTTTCAGGCCCTCATCAGTCGGAGCCGTGACGACGTTGTCTCGCCGTCATTGCTCATGCGGACGGGTCATTCTTCCCGACATCGTTAAGCACTGCCCCGACGCCCAGCCCTGCGTATTTACGCAAGATGCGGCTATCGACTTGCCGATATCGGCTTTTTCGCCCCAGCTTCCTTCCCTACATTGAGTACGACTTCAACGGCGAGCAGCGCTCGCCCCGTTCAGGAATCGTGCATGCCCAGCCTGTCTTTGCGTATCGAACGGATAGACCCGCTCACGCCTCAAATTCGTCGGCTGATCCTGGTCGCTGTCGCCGACCAAACCCTGCCCGGCTTCAGCCCTGGTGCGCACATCGAAGTGCAGATACCAGGCAGCAAACCCATGTGGCGTGCCTACTCGTTGGTCAGCCTGCCTGGCAACCCTCACTACGAGATCGCGGTGCAACTGGAGGACCAGAGCAGCGGTGGATCGCGCTGGATGCATGAGGTGCAAGTCGGGCAACAACTGAGCGTACGTGCGCCCAATAACCATTTTCCGTTGGTAGCAAATGCCAGTGACTACCTGCTGATTGCAGGAGGGATAGGCATCACCCCAATGCTTGGCATGGCCCGCTCGCTCGCGGCCAGTCAGCAGCCATTCACTTTGCACTATGCCGGTCGCGACGCAGACCGCATGGCGTATCTGGAAGAGGTCCAGGCACTCGGCACCTCCCGATGCTGGATCAGCGGCGGCGACCCGGCGCGGCGCATGCCCCTGAACAGCCTGTTGGGCTCGCCCATCAGCGGACGTCAGCTTTATGTGTGCGGCCCCAAGTCATTGATCAGCGATGTGCTGCAGGCCGCTCGCGCGCTGGGCTGGGACGACAGCCAACTGCACAGCGAATTATTCATCGGCAGCCTCGGCACCGAAACCGAAGCAGGTTTTGAAGTAGAGCTGCGCAGCAGTGGAATAACGCTTCAGGTGGCCGCGGGCAAAAGCGTGCTGGACGCAATGATAGAGGCCGATCTGGACCCGATGTTCGATTGCCGTCGCGGCGACTGTGGGGTGTGCGTAGCCCAAGTGCTCGAAGGCGCCGCTGACCACCGCGATATTTGTCTGTCGGAGCGCGAACGGGCTGACGGCAGCTTCTGCACCTGTGTATCGCGTGCCTCCAGCGCTCGCCTGGTGCTCGATTTGTGAGTGCGTTGCCGTACCGCGCACCTCTTTATGGCTGGTTAAAAGGAGACATCATGATCCCGTCGAACGAACAGATCGCCACACTGATCCGCGACGACAGTGTGCACAAAAGCGTCTATACCGACCCTCAACTGTTTGATCTGGAAATGGAGCGAATTTATGGTCAGGCATGGATCTATGTCGGCCACGAAAGCCAGGTCAAAAACGGCGGTGACTACCACACCACACGCATCGGCGATCAGGATGTGATTCTGGTTCGAGGTGCCGATAAAAACGTCAATGTGCTCTACAACCGCTGCCCGCACAAAGGCGCCAAGCTAGTGGCCGAAGGCGACGGCAACGTCGGCAGGTTCTTCCGCTGCCCTTACCACGCATGGACCTTCAAACTGGACGGCCAGCACCTTTCGGCACCGTTGAAGAACGGCTTCGAAGGCACCTGCTTCAACCCCCGGCACCCGGATTTTTCAATGGTGAGCCTGGCGCGGGTCGACAGCTATCGGGGCTTCGTGTTCGCCAGCCAGATCGATTATGGCCCCGACCTGAAAAGCTTTCTCGGCGGCGTGATCACGTCCATCGACAACCTCTGCGATCGCTCGCCAGTGGGTGAAGTCGAAGTGGCCGGCGGTATTTTTCGGGTCATGCAGCGCTCCAACTGGAAAGTCTTCTACGAAAACCTCCACGACACCATGCACGCTCGCGTCACGCATGAGTCTTCCGTGGACGCGGCCCGCAGCGAGGCCGAATCCTTGGGGGAAATGCCATTCGAACTGCTGATCATGGACGGCAACGGCGAGCCTTATGATTTCTGGGAGAAGCTGGAACTGCGCGCCTACAACAACGGGCATGGTTACATGGAAGCAATCTTCGACCCGGCAGCCGCAGAGCGCGACGACGTGTCCAGGGCCCACTTTGAATGCCTGAGCGATGCCTACGGCGAAGAACGCGCCCGAGACATCATGGGCATGAATCGCCACAACACCGTGATCTACGGCAGCGGCTCGCCCCACACCGTGTTCATGCAGTTCCGGGTAATCCGGCCGATGGCCGTCGACCGCACCCTGGTGGAAATCCAGACGTTTCGCTGCAAAGGCGCTCCGGATGCCGTATTTGACCGGGCGCTTACGTACGCCAACGTCATCAACTCGCCCTCCTCCAACGTCATGCCAGACGACGTCGAAGTCTATGCCCGCTGTCAGGAAGGCAACATGACCCGTGGCGGTGACTGGATCAGCATGCATCGGTATGCCGGCACCGACCGCTTGCTGCCCGATGGCGCGGTCTCGACCAATGGCACCAGCGAGCTGCCGATGCGCAACCAGTTTGCCGCCTGGAAGCACTACATGACCGCCACCCTGATCGCCAAGGAGAGCA
This sequence comes from Pseudomonadota bacterium, assembly GCA_030856525.1. Classification (GTDB taxonomy): domain Bacteria; phylum Pseudomonadota; class Gammaproteobacteria; order Pseudomonadales; family Pseudomonadaceae; genus Aquipseudomonas. Next base: position 3,840 of record JALYPE010000854.1, read on the forward strand.
CCCATGCTGCTTGATCGTACCTTCGATGTCTCGACTCACGGCCTGATCCCGGCCCAGGTACCCAACGAAACCTTGCGCGAGATCGAGCAGTTCCTCTATCGCGAAGCACGCCTGCTGGATGAGCGCCGCTTCTGGGAGTGGGATCAACTGTTTACCGATGCGGGCATGTACTGGGTGCCGCACCTGCACGGACAGGCCGACCCTTTCGAGCACATTTCGCTGTTCTGGGAAAACCGCATGCTGCGCGAAGTGCGCATCCGCCGGGTAGAGA
>JALYPE010000871.1 GCA_030856525.1 Pseudomonadota bacterium
GCAGATGGCCGCGCTGATCGCCGCCAGGTTGATCCCGTGGGAACCGAATGGCGCCAACAGCAACGAGGCGAGCCCGGTGGTGGTGATCAGCGGTGAGGCTGGCACGTTGTAACCATCCGCGCGCAGAACGGCGATGCCCGGCATGTTCTGCGAGGTCATCGCGACCACAAACAGCGGGATGCCGATGCTGATGGTTGCGGCCAGGGAGAAGTGCGGCGTGGTCCAGACCGGTGTCGCCAGCTCCAGATGGAAGCCGCTGAAATCCAGCAGCCCCATGAATCCCGACAGCCCCGTGCCAACCAGCAGCGCTGCCAGCACGGCGTAGCGGGGCGACAACCGCTTGATCAGCAGGTAAGTGAAAAACATGGCCAGCACCAGCGCCGTGCGATGCTGGGCGGCGACGAAGATTTCACTGCCGATCTTGAACAGAATCCCTGCCAGCAAGGCGGCGGCCAGCGATGCGGGGATCTTCTTCACCAGCCGCTCGAAGCTGCCGGTCAGGCCGCACAGGGTCACCAGCACCGCGCAGGTCATGTAGGCGCCAATGGCTTCGCCATAACTGACGCCGCCCAGGCTGGTGATCAGCAGCGCCGCGCCGGGCGTCGACCAGGCAATGGTGACCGGCGTGCGATAGCGTAGCGACAGGCCGATCGAACACACCGCCATGCCAATCGAAATCGCCCAGATCCACGAAGAAATCTGCCCGCTGCTCAGCCCCGCCGCCTGACCGGCCTGAAACATCAACACCAGGGAACTGGTGTAGCCAGTCATCATCGCGATGAACCCGGCGACGATGGCGGACGGCGAAGTGTCGGCGAGAGGACGAAGCTGTGTGCGCGTAGCGTCGTTCATGACCGCAGTGTTTCCTTGTTTTGATTAAGAGGGTGACTCGATCGACAATTTTGTGGGAGCAAGGCTTGCCCGCGAAGGCGTCTGCGAAATCGCCATCGCGGGCAAGCCTTGCTCCCACAGTCCCTGCGCAAAGCGGCGGATTCTGTGGTTAAGCCTAAACTCAAACCTGAGCAATCGTTGCAATACAGCGGAAGCCACAAACAGCCGTACAGTCGTGTTGCCACCATTCATTGTGTACAATCGCCGTGTTTATTACGCGATACTTGCCAGCGACCCACTGTGCCGTATTACAGTCACGGTCTATTCGCCGCAGTTCTCCCGACTCGAGTGCCCATGAACGAACAGTTGCAACCCCTCAAGAAACAACCGCGAGCAGGCAAAGCCGGCCGCAGCGGCACCCAGGACGATATTGTCTACGCGCATATCTTCGAGGCCATTCTCGAACAGCGCCTGGCGCCCGGCACCAAGTTGAGCGAAGAAGCGCTGGGGGAAATTTTCGGGGTCAGCCGCACCATCATTCGCCGCGCACTTTCGCGCCTGGCCCATGAAGGTGTCGTACTGCTGCGTCCGAACCGCGGCGCCGTGGTTGCCAGCCCGAGCGTCGAAGAGGCCCGTCAGGTGTTCCTGGCGCGGCGTCTGGTGGAGCGGGCCATCACTGAACTGGCCGTGCAGCACGCCACGGCCGAGCAGATCGCCGAATTGCGTCAGATGGTCAACGACGAGCGCGACAGCTTCTCCCGGGGTGATCGTGGCGCGGGTATCCGCCTCTCCGGTGAATTTCATCTGAAGTTGGCCGAAGCGGCAAAAAATGCCCCGCTGATCAGCTTTCAGCGCAGCCTGGTGTCGCAAACCTCGCTGATCATCGCCCAGTACGAAAGTGGCAATCGCTCGCACTGTTCCTATGACGAACACACCCAGTTGATCGACGCGATCGAAGCGCGCAACGGTACGCTGGCGGTGGATCTGATGATGCATCACATGAACCACATCGACAGCAAGCTCAACCTCGACGAAGAAAGCGCCTCGGATGATTTGCACGCGGTGTTCTCGCATTTGTTGCAGACCAAGAAGCCAGGGCGTTCGAGCGCCAAGTTGTAAGTCAGACCGCAGCGCGTCCTTCGCGAGCAAGCCCGCTCCCACATTTGAATGCATTCCCCTGTGGGAGCGGGCTTGCTCGCGAAG
>JALYPE010000878.1 GCA_030856525.1 Pseudomonadota bacterium
GGTGCAGTCCCTGTCGGTGATCAAAACCCTGACGCCGGACATGGACGCCAACTCGCTGGGCGGCACCGTCGACGTCAAGAGTCTCTCCGCGTTCGACCACAAGGGCCTGTTCTACACCGGCAGCACCGAGGCGAGCTACGACAAGAACACCCACCAGACCAGCCCGAAATTTTCCGGCGCGGCGAGCAACCGCTTCAGCCTGGGCGACGGCATCGACAACTTCGGCGTGGCCGCCGCGCTGAGCTGGCAAAAACGCGATTTCGGCTCCGACAACGTAGAAACCGGCGGCGCCTGGGACTTTGAGCAGGGTGCGCGACTGGAGGAATTCGAACAGCGCGATTACGACATCAGCCGCGAACGCGCCGGCGGCGGTTTGAACTTCGACTACAAACCCGATGACCTCAGCAGCTACTACCTGCGCACCCTCTACAGCCGCTACAAGGACAGCGAAACGCGCAACGCCGCGAGCTTCGAATTCGCCGATCCACAGACCGCAGGCGAGGTGGGCGATGCTGAAGGTTCACGCAAACTCAAACAGCGCGAGGAGACTCAGGAGATTCAATCCTATGTACTCGGTGGCGAGCGCATGTTTGGCCTGTGGACGCTCAGCGGTCAGGCCGGCTACAGCCGTTCCAGCGAAGACAGCCCGGGTCATATTGCCAACGCCGCGTTCACCGGCATCGATGATTTTGCCGACAGCGGTTTCTACGACAACGACAAGCCGCGACCGATCGTTGGTCAGGCATTTTACAACCCGAGCAATTTCAGCCTCGACCAGGTTGACTGGGAAAAACAGAACACCACCGACACCGAGAAAAACCTGCGCCTGGACCTGGCCCGCGATTACGACCTCAGCGGTTATGCATCCCAGGTCAAATTCGGCGGCAAGGTCAGCCGGCGCAACAAGGACAACGATCTCGACGCCTGGGTCTACGAAGACTTCGACGACCTCGGTTTCAGCGATGACCAGCTCAACCTGTCGAGCTTCCAGAAGGGCAGTGTCGACTATCGCCTCGGTCAATTCGGCCCGGGCATCAGCGGCAGTTCGATCAAGCAACTGCTCGGCGGTCTGAATCGGGCGGATTTTTATGACGAAACCGAATCCCGGGTCAACGATTTCAAGATCAGCGAAGACATCAACGCCGGCTACCTGATGAACACCGTCGATATCGACGACTGGCGTTTCATTGCCGGTATGCGCTACGAGGGCACCGAGTTCGAAGCCAGGGGCACCGGCGCCACCGATGGCGAATTTCAGGCGACCGACACCAAGCGCCGTTATCACCATTGGCTGCCGGGTCTGCATGCGCGTTATCAGCTGGACAAAAACACCCAGGTCCGCGCTGCGTGGACCAAGTCCGTCGTCCGTCCGACCTTCGGCCAACTGGCGCCAGGTTTTGTGATCGACGATGACGAAGCCACCTTCGGCAACCCTGAGCTCAAGCCGCTGGAATCGAGCAACCTTGACCTTGGCATCGAGCATTTCATGGGGCGCGCCGGCACGGTATCGGCATTCGTCTTCTACAAGGACATCAAGAATTTCGTCTACAACACCGATCTCGCCGGCAGCGGCGCCTGGGCCGATTTCGCCGAGGCGCACACGTTCGCCAACGGCGACAGCGCCAAGCTGTACGGCCTGGAACTGGCCTACTCGCAAAAATTCGACTGGCTACCGGCCCCTTGGAATGGCGTGCTGATCGGCGCCAACACCACCTTCAGCCGCTCGGATGCGGAGATCAAAGGCTTCGACGCTGCCAGTGGCGTCAACCGCACACGCAGCATCGATCTGCCCAACCAGTCCGACACAGTCGGCAACCTCATGGTCGGCTGGGAAGACGACAAGCTGAGCCTGCGTCTGTCCGCCAATTACAAGTCCGACTACCTCTACGAGCTGGCCTCGATCAACGACAAAGCCCATGACTCGCACGTGGACGCGCAGACCTTTGTCGATTTCAGCGCGCGTTACTCGCTGAGCAAAAACCTGCAAGTCAGCTTCGAGGCGCAGAACCTCACCGACGAGTCGTATTTCGTCTACACCGGCCACCGCTCCTACAACGGGCAATTTGAAGAGTACGGCCCCACTTACAAGCTCGGCCTGACCTTCACTCACTTCTGATATTTCCGGGGCTGCGGTCCCACGACAAGGATTCGCCTGTTGATGAGCACTTCATTTCTACCCGCGCGCCATTGGTTCGGCGCAGTGATCTGCCTGGTGGCGGGTCAGACGCTGGCAGCCGCGCCGAGCCTGACGCTCACACCCTGGGCGGCGAACCTGAGCGTCGACGCGGTCGCCTTTCCGCCCGCTGAATCGGCCAGCGAACGCCTCGCCGCCAGCGAGCGAGACGGTTTGCTGCTGCTCGATGCGCAAGGCCGCGAGCTGTCGCGGCTGCCGGGCTCTTTCAGCGGGATCGACAGCCGCGCTGCCGGTCAGCAGACCTTTGTAGCGAGCCTCGACAATGCCCGGCAACAGGCGCTGCTGGTGAGCGTCGATCCCGGTACACGGCGTTGGGGAACCCCGGTTTACCTGCCGACGCGGGACTACCCGGTCAACGGCGTGTGCCTGTACCGCGACGACGCCAGCAACCTGTTTGTGTTCCTGGTGGGCGAGGAGGGCAAAGGTGAGCAATGGCTGGTGGGTCAGGGTTCGACGCTGAACCCGCAGCCGCAACGCGTGCGTGCGCTGCCGTTGCCACCGTCGGCCAGCGATTGCCGGGTCGACGACGCTGCCAATCAGTTGATCGTCAATGAACAGAATGTCGGCTGGTGGGCCTACCCGGCGCATCCCGAAGCCGACGTCACGCGCGCCCCGGTGGCCATGCGCGCACCGTTCGGCGCGATCAAAGAGTCGGCCGGTGCCATGGCGCTGGTGCCAGGTGGCATCGTCGCGCTCGATCCGAAAGCAGCCCAGTTACACCTTTACCAACAGCAGGGCGAAAGCTGGTCGGCGCAGACAGTTTTGCAACTGCCCGGCCTGAAGGAAGCGGAAAACCTCGCCGTGCGGCCGACTGCCAAAGGCGTGCAGATCATGCTGCGCGATGACGACGACGGTCGTCTGTATCAGGGCGAAATCGACTGGCAGGCCAAACCCCAGCCATTGCCGCCGGTACTGCCGAGCGTCAAGCCGCTGGGCCAGAGCGATCCGGTTGGCCGCCAGGGCGATGCGGCAGACGATCCGGCGATCTGGATTCATCCGCAGCAACCGGCGCTGAGCCGGGTGCTGGGCACCAATAAAAAGCAGGGGCTGCTGGCCTACGATCTGCAGGGCAAGTTGCTCCAGGAGTTGCCGGTCGGGCGTTTGAACAACGTGGATGTGCGGCCCAATTTCAAACTGGGCGAGCAGACCGTGGACCTCGCCGTGGCGAGCAATCGTGATCGCAACAGCCTCAGTCTGTTCAGCATCGATCGTCAGAGTGGCGAGCTGCGCGAGGCGGGCGAGATTGCCACGCTGCTCAAGGAAATCTACGGCATCTGTCTGTTTCAGCCGGCGAGCGGCGAACTCTTCGCGATCGCTAACGGCAAGGACGGCACCTTTCTGCAATAC
>JALYPE010000881.1 GCA_030856525.1 Pseudomonadota bacterium
GCTGTGGGTGATGGAACCGCTGATATGCGCCGGCCAAACCGGGGCGCGGTCTTCGCCAATGATGGGCGTGAAGTCGAGCCCTTCCAGCGCCAGCAACGCTGCGCGGGCGCAAACCCGTCCTGCAAGAAACTCGGCCTGGCGTTTGGCGACCGACCGCTGGATGCTCGCGGGCGGTTCGATGGCGCTGCGCCGGAAATCATCGCTGGCCAGTTGTGAGGTATCGAAACGGGTACTCAGCAGCACCGTATCGGCCAGCGCAAAAGGCAGCGGCCAATGGGCATCGAGCGGGGAGCAGCAGGCGGGCAGGGCGGGGGCGGAATTCATGACGGACATTTTGCCGGGTTGTCTTCAGGCTGGGTAGTCCTGGCGTCAGATCGTAGCGCCGCCGCTCGCGAGCGGACCTTTCACAGGATCTGTGTCTCACCTTGTAAGAGCGATCCTGCCCGCGAACGCCGCGCTGCGATCTAACCGATCATCCAAAAATCTTCTTAAAAAACGCCTGCATGTCCGCCCACGATTTTTCATCTGCAGCCTTGCTGTACCCAATGTCCGGCCCGCCATGATCACCGTGGCCCAAGCGATCGGCATCCGGATTACTGAAGCCATGCTTGGCACCCTCAAGATTGACGAACTGGTAATCAGCGCCAGCCTTGTCCATCTCCGCTTTGAACGCCGCTACGTTATCCGCCGTTACCATGCTGTCCTGCGCACCGTGCTCGACAAGGATTTTCGCCTTTACACTGCCCGGCGTCGCCGGCGTTTTTGTCGCCAGCGAACCATGAAAGCTCACAACGCCCGCCAGAGGCAGACCCTGGCGAGCCGCGTTCAACACCACACCACCGCCGAAGCAATAACCGATCGCGGCGATCTTGTTCGGGTCGGTCTGTGCCTGTTTCTTCAACAGATCCAGCCCGGCCTGAAAGCGAGCGCTGGCCGCCGCACTGTCTTTCAATGCGGCCTGCATGAACGCCATCGCGTCCTTGGGATGTTCGGTGTTTTTGCCTTCGCCATACATGTCGATGGCCAGAGCGCTGTAGCCAAGACCTGCCAAGTCACGGGCGCGACGCTTGGTGTAATCGTTGAGCCCCCACCATTCATGCACCACCACAACACCCGGACGCGGGCCTTTGATCGCATCGTCGTAGGCGTAGTAACCGATCAGCTTGGTGCCGTCGGCGCCCTGGTAGGGGATTTCTGCGGTTTGGATGGCGGCCTGGCTTAACCCGCTCAAGCCCAGCAACAAGAAAGCAAGCACCACACGCATGATCGGATCTCCGGAAGAATGTCGTTAAAACAGCCTAGTCGATTTACTTCAGCTGTGGTTCAGCGTGTGTTCAGCCAGAGTTCAGGCATCGCTGCGTAATGTTGCGCCGTACCCAAGGCATCTGCGCATGAGGAGACTCCCGCATGACTGGTTTTAAAAACCTGCTGTTGGCTTTCACCGTATTGAGCGCGAGCACTGCAGCCTTCGCTTCCGACGACAGCCTTCCAACCCTGCCGCCCGGAAAGAGCGGCGAGAAGGCTAAAAAGTCTGCTGCCTGGAGCACGCAGTTGCCTGGGGCGAACCCTTGGGCAACTTACTCCGCCGGTTACCCCAACGTGTCGGTCTCGCACAATGGCATTAAACTGCGGGAGACGGAGCTTTTGGGCCGCTATGATCTGTCCTGAACATTCACCGCTATGCCGCAGGAGATGTGGTTTGCCCGGGAGAGCGTTATGAAATTGCTGGTCGTCGAAGATGAAGCGCTGCTGCGCCATCACCTGCAAACCCGTCTGACGGACAGCGGCCACGTGGTCGAGTCCGTGGCCAATGCCGAAGAGGCGCTGTACCAGACCGAGCAATACAACCATGACCTGGCGGTGATCGACCTTGGTTTGCCGGGCATGGGCGGGCTCGACCTGATCCGCCAGTTGCGCGCGCGTGGCAAGAGTTTTCCGATCCTGATCCTCACTGCACGCGGCAACTGGCAGGACAAGGTCGAAGGCCTGGCCGCCGGTGCCGACGATTACGTGGTCAAACCGTTTCAGTTCGAAGAACTCGAGGCGCGCCTCAATGCCTTGCTGCGTCGTTCCAGTGGTTTCACCCAGTCGACCATTGTCGCCGGACCGCTGTCGCTGGACCTCAACCGTAAGCAGGCCTCCCTTGAGGACCAGCCGCTGGCTCTGACCGCCTATGAATACCGGATTCTTGAATACCTGATGCGTCACCATCAGCAAGTGGTGGCCAAGGACCGCTTGATGGAACAGCTCTACCCGGACGATGACGAGCGCGATCCGAACGTGATCGAGGTGCTCGTCGGCCGATTGCGCCGCAAGCTGGAAGGGGCGTCGGGTTTCAAACCGATCGACACTGTGCGCGGCCTCGGCTACCTGTTCACTGAGCGCTGCACTTGATCCGTTCGCTGCGCGTGCGCCTGATGCTCGCCGCCACGCTGCTGGCGGTGTTGTTCATGCTCGCGTTGCTGCCGGCGATGCAAGGTGCGTTCAGCCTGGCGCTGCGTGATTCCATTGAGCAACGCCTGGCCTCGGACGTTACAACGCTGATCTCCGCCGCCCGCGTGGAGAACAATAACCTGCAGATGCCTGCACAGCTGCCCGATGAGCGCTTCAACCTCACCGATGGGCGCTTGCTCGGTTACATCTATGATCGCGAAGGTCACCTGGTCTGGCGTTCGAACGGGACGCGCGAGGAACACCTGAGCTACAAACCTCGATATGACGGGCGCGGTAACGAGTTCGCCAGAATCAGCGAAGCCAATGGCCGAGAATTTTTCGTCTATGACGTCGAAGTCAAACTGCTCGGAGGCAAGAGTGCGGCCTATAGCATCGTTGCGCTGCAACCGGTGCGCGAGTACGAAGCGACGCTCGAAGGCCTGCGCGAAAATCTTTACTTCGGTTTTGGTGCCGCGTTGCTGGTGCTGCTGGCGTTGCTGTGGATCGGCCTGACCTGGGGCTTGAAAGCCTTGCGCCGGCTCAGTCAGGAACTGGATGAAATCGAAAGCGGGGAGCGCGAAAGCCTCAGCGAACAGCATCCCCGCGAATTGCTGCGCCTGACCGGTTCGCTCAACCGCTTGCTGCACAGCGAGCGCGAGCAGCGCAGTCGTTATCGCGATTCCCTCGACGATCTGGCGCACAGTCTGAAAACTCCGCTGGCGGTATTGCAAGGCGTCAGCGAAGACATGGCCAAGCGTGCGCAGGAACGCGATCAAGCTTGGTTGCTGCAAACCCAGATCGAGCGCATGAGCCAGCAGATCAGCTATCAATTGCAACGGGCCAGCCTGCGCAAAAGCGGCCTGGTACGCCATCAGGTGCGCCTGCGCCCGGTGCTGCAAAGTCTGTGCGACACGCTGGACAAGGTTTACCGCGACAAGCGTGTGCAGGTGAGTTTTGATCTGCCCGAGCAGTGCCACGTTCCGATAGAGCAGGGTGCCTTGCTGGAAATGCTGGGTAACCTTCTGGAAAACGCCTATCGCCTGTGCCTCGGTAGAGTGCGCATCAGCGTGCGGGAAACGGCGGACGTCATTGAACTGTGCGTGGAGGATGACGGCCCGGGCGTGCCGCCGGACGAGCGCGCGCGGATCCTGCAAAGAGGTGAACGTCTGGACCGCCAGCATCCGGGGCAGGGGATCGGGCTAGCGGTGGTCAAGGACATCATCGAGAGTTACAACGCCCGGTTGACGCTGGGGGATTCAACGCTGGGCGGGGCGGCGTTCCGGATTCATTTTCCGCCGGTTTGACGGCTGCCCGTCGCGATTGTCGTAGGAGCCGGCTTGGTGGCGACGGCGTCCGTGACATTGCCATCGCCAGCAAGCCGGCTCCTACAGGTTCTGCTGTGGACATAACCTGCGTGAACGACATGAACCCTGTGGGAGCCGGCCTGCCAGCGATGAGGCCGTCCAACCCACGCAAGCATCAATTCTCCTGCGCGCGGTACGCCCCCGGCGTCAAGCCGGTCCACTTCTTGAACGCCCGATGAAACGCCGACGGCTCGGAAAACCCCAGCTGCTCGGCAATCTGCTGCAGTGACAGATCCGCCCGGCCCAAGTGATAAATCGCAATATCGCGGCGCAACTGATCCTTCAATTCCTGAAAGCTCGAGCCTTCTTCACGCAAATGCCGGCGCAAGGTCTGCGGGCTGATGTGCAGGTGCGCGGCCACCGTTTCCAGGTCAGGCCAGGGTGAACTGTCGCGACTGAGCAAACGACGCAACTGGCTGCTCAGGCTGTCGCCGTCATCCGGGCGCGAGAGCAGGTCGGCGGGCGAGCGCTCGAGAAAGTGCTTGAGTGTGCGTTCGTCCTGCAGCAACGGCATGGCCAGGTAACGACTGTGGAACAACAGGCTGCTCTGCGCCGCCGAAAACGTCAGCGCGCAGGGGAACAGCAAATCGTATTCGGCGCCGTGCGCAGGCTTTGGATAGCTGAAGGTGGCTTGTTCCAGCCGGATGCGCTGGCCGATCAGCCAACTGCCGAGGCGGTGCCACACCAGCAACTGGCTTTCGCTGAGGAAATGGTCCGGATCGCGACATTGCGAGTCGTCCAGGCTCAGGCGGATCATCTCGCCTTCGCGGCTCAGGCTCAGGGCCGGGCCGTCCGGGAACAGGCTGTAGAACAGCAAGCCGCGCTCAAGGGCTTTCTCCAGATTGCGACAGTGAATCAACGCATGGCACATCATTGCGAAGGTGCCCGGCTTGCTCGGCAGCGCTGCAAACCCCAGGTACTCGTCATCCAGCGCCTGCCACAGGTTCTGGATCAGCTGAGTGAACTGCTCCGGCGCAATGCGCGCCCGAGGCTCGTCGAGCAATTCGGCGCTGATGCCCACCCGTTGCAATACCTCTGAATAGTCGTACCCGCGCAGCCGCGCTCCGCCGAGGGCGGCGCGGGCGAAATGGCTGGCGATGGTGCGTTCGCGCATGCGGGCAGGTCCGTCTATAGAGCGGCGATGGTAGCCGCCATACCTGGCGGTGAACAAGGCGGATATCCGCCAAATTGTAGGAAGAGTTCGGGTGCGTGGGCGGAAACCCGCCACCACCTTTCGCTGGCGAGGTGTCTTTAAAAACTCTCTAACCCCCACGCCACAAGGCTCGCAGGACTTTTGCCGAACGTGGCACGGCGCTTGCGATACATCCTGCAGAGGCCTGCCCTGCGCAGCTCGAAAAAACAAATCCCTCCAGTGCAGGAGGGTTCGCGATTCAGGTGTTCTGGCCAACAGTCGGATGTTGTCCCGGGACACTCTCGAGGAACTTTACAATGACGACTCGTCAGCCAATCTACAAATCCCTGTATTTCCAGGTGATCGTTGCCATCGCCATCGGCATCCTGCTCGGTCACTTCTACCCGCAGACCGGTGTGGCCCTCAAGCCGCTGGGTGACGGGTTCATCAAACTGATCAAAATGATCATCGCCCCGATCATCTTCTGCACCGTCGTCAGCGGCATCGCTGGCATGCAGAACATGAAGTCGGTCGGCAAAACCGGCGGTTATGCGCTGCTCTACTTCGAGATCGTTTCGACCATTGCATTGCTGGTCGGTCTGGTGGTGGTCAACATCGTGCAGCCGGGCAACGGCATGCACATCGACGTGTCGACACTGGATGCCTCCAAAGTCGCCCAGTATGTGGCCGCTGGTGCTGATCAAAGCGTGGTCGGCTTCCTGCTCAACGTGATCCCGTCGACCATCGTCGGTGCTTTCGCCACAGGCGATATTCTGCAAGTGCTGATGTTCTCGGTGATCTTCGGTTTCGCCCTGCATCGCCTGGGTTCGTACGGCAAGCCGCTGCTGGACTTGATTGATCGCTTCGCCCACGTGATGTTCAACATCATCAACATGATCATGAAGCTTGCCCCCATCGGTGCCTTCGGTGCCATGGCGTTCACCATCGGTGCCTACGGTGTCGGCTCGCTGGTGCAACTGGGTCAGTTGATGGCCTGCTTCTACATTACCTGCCTGCTGTTCGTCCTGATCGTGCTTGGCGGCATTGCTCGCGCTCATGGCTTCAGCGTGATCAAAGTGATTCGCTACATCCGTGAAGAGCTGCTGATCGTGCTGGGTACTTCTTCCTCGGAATCGGTACTGCCGCGCATGCTGATCAAGATGGAGCGTCTGGGTGCGAAGAAATCCGTTGTGGGTCTGGTGATCCCGACCGGTTACTCATTCAACCTCGACGGCACCGCCATTTACCTGACCATGGCGGCGGTGTTCATTGCGCAAGCCACAGACACGCAGATGGACCTCTCGCACCAGATCACTCTGCTGGTGGTGTTGCTGCTGTCCTCCAAAGGCGCTGCAGGCGTGACCGGTAGCGGCTTCATCGTGCTCGCGGCCACCCTGTCGGCTGTTGGCCACTTGCCGGTTGCCGGCCTGGCGCTGATCCTTGGCATCGACCGCTTCATGTCCGAAGCCCGCGCCTTGACCAACCTGGTCGGCAACGCTGTTGCCACTCTGGTTGTCGCCAAGTGGGTGAAGGAACTGGACACCGACGTGATGCACGCGGAACTGGCGTCCGGCGGTCGCGGTATTGCCGAAGAACGTGAAGAAGACGACCTGGGCGTTGCCGAAGGCCCGACCCCGGCCAGCGTCAAGTAACCCTCGCAACACATCCCGCAAGACCTGAAAAACCCGCTTCGGCGGGTTTTTTTCTACCTGCGATTCGAGCGTAACAGTCAGCGACACTGATGCATAAGGTGATTGCCGCAATGCCGTTGGCTGCCTAGTCTTGGGGGATCGCACTGGAGGAAATTTATGCTCGGTCCACTGGCATCACTCAAGGTTCTGGATTTCTCTACATTGTTGCCTGGGCCATTTGCCTCGTTGTTGCTGGCGGACATGGGCGCAGAGGTCTTGCGCATCGAATCGCCGACCCGCATCGACCTGCTGCGCGTGCTGCCGCCGCACGATCAGGGCGTCTCTGCCAGTCACGCCTACCTCAACCGCAACAAGCGCAGCCTGGCGCTGGACCTCAAGCAACCGCAAGCGCTGGAGGTGATCAAGCAGTTGGTGCAGGACTACGACATCGTGCTGGAGCAGTTTCGACCCGGTGTTATGGAGCGCCTGGGCTTGGGCTACGAAGCGTTGAAAGCGCTCAACCCAAAGCTGATCTATGTGTCGATCACCGGTTACGGCCAGACCGGTCCTTACAAGGATCGCGCCGGCCATGACATCAACTACCTGGCGCTGGCAGGCCTGGCCAGTTACACCGGCCGCGCCGACAGCGGACCGTTGCCGCTGGGCATGCAGGTGGCGGATGTTGCGGGCGGCTCGTTGCACGGGGTGATCGGTTTGCTTGCGGCGGTCATCGCCCGGCAGCAGTCGGGCCAGGGTCAGCATCTGGATGTGAGCATGACCGATTGCGCATTCAGCCTGAACGCCATGGCCGCTGCCGGTTACCTGGCGTGCGGCGAGGAGCCGGGCCGGGAAACGCAAATGCTCAACGGTGGCAGCTTCTATGATTATTACCGTTCCCGGGATGGTCGCTGGTTATCGGTCGGCAGTCTGGAGCCGCCGTTCATGAAGCAACTGTGCACGGCGTTGGGCCTGGAAGAACTGGCGGCGTTGGGCCTGTCACCGCAACCGGAGCAACAGAAAAAACTCAAGGAAGCGTTGAGGGTCGAGTTCGAGAAACATGACTTTGATGAATTGTCTGCACTGTTTGCCGAGCTGGATGCGTGTGTCGAACCGATTTTGACGGTGGGCGAGGCGGTGCGCCATCCGCATTTCAAGGCGCGAGAGCTGGTGACGGACGTGCCGCGTGGCGACGGTTCAACGCAAGCGCAAATGGCCTGCCCGCTGAAGTTTTCCACTGGGCTACCGGCGCCACGGCATGTCGGCGCGGCGGTGGGTGAGCATACCGATCAGGTGTTGGGGGAGTTGGGATTCAGTGTCGAGCGGATTGCCGAGTTGCGGGGTCACAAGGTCATTCTTTAGAGTCTGTTAGGGCCTATTCGCGAGCAA
>JALYPE010000896.1 GCA_030856525.1 Pseudomonadota bacterium
CCGCGAGGTACAGGCCAGGTTTGTCGATGGGTTGATTGCGTGCGATCAGGTCATTGGCCATGCTCAACGACTGCGCCGCTGCCAGACCGGAATAGCGGCCCGCGAGAACAAACTCCACTTCGCCCAAGAGCAGTTTCTGCAGGGCCTGCGTCAGGTTTGGCGTGCGCAGGAGGGTCAATTGCTGCTCTGCGAAAGAGGCAAATTCCGAGGTCATTCGAGACTTTTCCGACACGGCACCGGAATGGCCGTGCAGGTCGGCGGCTTGGTTATACATCAGAGCGGAGTCTTTTCTGGTCCAGACCAGATAGTCATTTTCCAGTAATGGCGGGTGGATGTAATCGAGGGATTCGAGCTCAGTCACGGTCAACGGCGCATCGGCGAGCATGTCCATGCGCCCGCTGCGGACTTCGTCGAGTGCCTGCGACCGCTTGCCGGCGTAGAGCAGGTCGACCTTGACCCCCATCTGCGCCGCCACGTGCTGCAACAGATCGGCATTGGCGCCGATCAGCTTTTTCGGATTTTCGGGGTCTTGCCAGAGGTACGGCGGCGCGTCCGGACTGCCGGTGACGACCAAGCGATCGCACTTGCCTGCGGCAGACGAAAGCCCAGGCAATAGCGCCAATCCCAGCAGCGTTGACCAGCCGAATACTCGTCGCACGACGCTCTCCTACCCAATCGGTTTTACAGAAGATAAAAAAAACCCGACCAAAAGGCCGGGCTCTTTATAAGTGAAGCGGCTGGATTAGACCAGCTTCTCCAGCTCGGGGATGGCTTCGAACAAGTCCGCCACCAGGCCGTAATCGGCCACCTGGAAGATCGGTGCTTCTTCGTCCTTGTTGATCGCAACGATCACTTTGGAGTCTTTCATGCCGGCCAGGTGCTGAATCGCGCCGGAGATACCGACTGCGATGTACAGCTGTGGCGCAACGATTTTGCCGGTCTGGCCGACCTGCATATCGTTGGGTACGAAACCGGCGTCGACCGCGGCGCGAGAAGCACCGACGGCAGCGCCCAGCTTGTCGGCCAGGGCGTACAGGTGCTTGAAGTTGTCGCCGTTCTGCATACCACGACCGCCGGAAACGACGATCTTGGCAGCGGTCAGTTCCGGACGATCGGACTTGGCGAGTTCTTCGCCAACGAAGCTCGAAGTGCCGGCGTTGTGCGCAGCGGCTACGGCTTCAACGGCGGCCGAACCACCTTCAGCAGCAACCGGGTCGAAACCGGTGGCACGCACGGTGATCACTTTGATCGCAGCGTTCGACTGAACGGTTGCGATGGCGTTACCGGCGTAGATCGGGCGCTTGAAGGTATCAGCGCTTTCAACCGAAATAATCTCGGAGATCTGGTCAACGTCCAATTGCGCAGCAACGCGCGGCAGGATGTTTTTGCCATTGGAGGTCGCGGCCGCCAGGATGTGGCTGTAGCCAGCGCCCAGCTCTGCAACCAATGGCGCAACGTTTTCTGGCAACTGGTGCTCGTAAGCGGCGTTGTCAGCCACCAGCACTTTTGCCACGCCAGCGATTTTCGCAGCGGCTTCAGCCACGGCGCCAGCGCCCTGGCCTGCAACCAGAACGTGAATGTCGCCGCCGATTTTGACGGCGGCAGCCACGGTGTTCAGCGTGGCCGGGGCCAGCACTTTGTTGTCGTGTTCAGCAATAACCAAGATAGTCATTTAGATTACCTTCGCTTCATTCTTGAGTTTTTCAACCAGTTCAGCCACGGACTTGACCTTGATACCTGCGCTGCGTGCAGCCGGCGCTTCGACTTTTACGGTCTTGTTGGTGGAGGCGGTGGAAACGCCCAAAGCGTCCGGAGTCAGCACTTCGAGAGGCTTCTTCTTGGCTTTCATGATGTTTGGCAGGGACGCATAACGCGGCTCGTTCAAACGCAGGTCGGTGGTGACGATGGCCGGCAGTTTCAGGGAAACCGTCTGCGCGCCGCCGTCGATTTCGCGGGTCACGGCAACGCTGTCGCCGGACACTTCGACTTTCGAAGCGAAGGTGCCCTGACCGTAACCGCTCAATGCAGCGAGCATCTGGCCCGTCTGGTTGTTGTCGCTGTCGATGGCCTGCTTGCCAAGGATCACCAGCTGAGGCTGTTCCTTGTCGACAACAGCCTTGAGCAGCTTGGCAACAGCCAGCGAAGTCAGGTCTTCAGCGGATTCGACGAGGATGGCGCGATCGGCACCCAGAGCCAGCGCGGTGCGCAGT
>JALYPE010000009.1 GCA_030856525.1 Pseudomonadota bacterium
CCTGTGGGAGCGGGCTTGCTCGCGATGACTTGAGTCGCCACACTGCCAATTAGAAGGTTATGAACATGCTCCAACTGATCCTCGGCGGCGCCCGCTCCGGCAAAAGCCGTCTCGCCGAAAAGCTCGCTACAGACAGCCAGCTCAAGGTCACCTACATCGCCACCAGCCAACCCTTGGATGGCGAGATGAACCAGCGTATCGCCCATCACCGTGCCCGTCGCCCGGCCGAATGGTTGCTGGTCGAAGAGCCCGTCGAACTGGCCCGCGTCCTGCGCGAAAACGCCGGCGCCGATCGGTGTCTGCTGATCGACTGCCTCACGCTGTGGCTGACCAATCTGCTGATGCTCGAAAACACTGAGTGCCTGGTTGCCGAGCGCGAGGCCTTGCTGGACTGCCTGGCATCACTGCCAGGTGAAATCATTTTTGTCAGCAACGAGACCGGAATGGGCGTTGTGCCGCTGGGTGAGCTGACTCGTCGCTACGTCGATGAGGCCGGTTGGCTGCATCAAGCCCTGGCCGAACGCTGCCAACGCGTCGTCCTGACCGTCGCCGGTCTGCCCCTGACTTTGAAAGGAAGTGCTTTATGACCCAACCCTGGTGGCTGAACCCGTGCCAGCCGATCAACGCTGCCATCGTCGAGCAGGCCCAGGCGCGCCAGCAACAGCTGACCAAACCGGCCGGTTCGCTCGGTCGACTGGAAACGGTAGCGGTGCAATTGGCCGGGATGCAAGGCCAGGTAAAGCCCAGCGTTGATCAGCTGTGGATCGCCATTTTTGCCGGCGATCACGGCGTGGTGGCTGAAGGCGTGTCGGCATTTCCGCAGGAAGTCACCGGGCAAATGCTGCACAACTTCGTCAGCGGCGGGGCGGCGATCAGCGTGCTGGCGCGGCAACTCGGCGCGTCGCTGGAAGTGGTTGATCTGGGTACCGTCAACCCAGCACTGAATTTGCCTGGCGTGCTTCACCTCAACATCGGCCCCGGCACTGCCAATTTCGTCCAGGGCCCGGCGATGACGGTTGCTCAGGGCGAACTCGCGTTACAGGCCGGGCGTGACAGCGCTTTACGCGCAGTGGCGGAGGGCAGTCAGTTGTTCATTGGCGGCGAGATGGGCATCGGCAACACCACCGCCGCGAGTGCGCTGGCGTGCGCGTTGCTGGAATGCCCGGTGGTGCATCTGACCGGGCCGGGCACGGGCCTGAACGCAGCCGGCGTCAGCCACAAAGCTCAGGTCATCGAGCGCGCGTTGACGCTGCACGGTGCGCAACGCAGCGATGCCTTGCAGACGCTGTTCAACCTCGGTGGCTTTGAAATCGCGGCACTGATCGGCGCCTATCTGGCGTGTGCGCAGCAAGGTGTTGCGGTGTTGGTGGACGGTTTCATTTGCAGTGTCGCTGCGCTGGTCGCAGTGCGCTTGAATCCCGACTGTCGTGCGTGGCTGCTGTTCGGGCACTGCGGTGCCGAGCCGGGCCATCGTCATGTTCTCGAAACGCTGAGCGCTGAGCCGTTGCTCGATCTCGGCCTGCGTCTGGGCGAGGGCAGCGGTGCCGCGCTCGCCGTGCCGCTGCTACGTCTGGCGTGCGACTTGCACAACCAGATGGCGACCTTCGCCGAAGCCGCCGTTGCGGACCGACCGGCATGACGTTGCGCCTGGACCTTTTGCGCCACGGCGAAACCGAGCTCGGCGGTGGCCTGCGCGGCAGTCTCGATGACGCGCTGACCGACACGGGCTGGGCGCAAATGCGCGAGGCGGTGGTTGGGCAGGGCCCTTGGGATCGCTTGATCAGTTCACCGTTGCAACGGTGCGCGCGGTTCGCTGAAGCGTTGGGCACGCAGTTGCATCTATCGGTGCAGCTGGAGAAAGATCTGCAAGAGCTGCATTTCGGTGCGTGGGAAGGGCAGAGCGCGGCGGCGTTGATGGAGACCGATGCCGACGGGTTGGGCTTATTCTGGGCTGATCCTTATGCCTTCACACCACCGCAAGGTGAACGAGTCGCGGATTTTGCAACTCGCGTGCTGGCCGCTGTCGAACGTCTGCACGCGGCTTATGCCGGCGAGCGGCTGCTGCTGATCAGCCATGGCGGAGTGATGCGTTTATTGCTGGCGCAGGCGCGCGGATTGCCACGTGAACAGTTGCTCAATGTCGAAGTGGGCCACGGGGCGATGTTTTCCCTGTCGGTCGAATCCGCGGGTTTGTTGAAGGAAGTGAGCTGAACATGCTGCCTTTCTGGATTGCCCTGCAATTTCTCGGCAGCCTGCCGATTCGTTTGCCGGGCATGCCGTCCCCGCAAGAGCTGGGCCGTTCGCTGCTGTTTTATCCGCTGGTAGGGCTGCTGTTCGGTGTGATCC
>JALYPE010000012.1 GCA_030856525.1 Pseudomonadota bacterium
TACAGACAAGGTCAGAGCAAATCCTGCCTTAAGCAGCAATCGGCCTCCCCCAGAAACACATCTTTGTGAACAACACCGATGAGTTTAGTTGCTCTCATTGGGTGTTTGGCCAACATACAAGCAGCTGCCAGCCCGGCGGGTGCTACGGGTTAGTACACCCAGACTTCGACGCGCCGGTTTCTGATCCGGCCTTCATCCGCGCTATTCGTCGCAACCGGCATCTCGGCGCCAAACCCGCGAATCTCGCGGAACACCACGCCGCTTTTTACCAGTTCCCGACGCACTGCCATCGCCCGTAATTTCGACAGCAGATCGGCCCGCGCCGGGTCGCTTTTGGCATCGCCGAAGCCTACCAATGTCACTCGCCGATCGGTCTTGTCGTGCTGTTTCAGGTAGTCGAACACCCGTGACAAATCCTGACGCGCCTTGTTGTCCAGCGTTGCGCTGCCTTCCTCGAACCGGAAATTCACCGTCAAACGCTGCGCATGACGGCTGAGCGCCTGATAGGCTTCGGGCATCAACGCATTGGGGGTAACGTTCATGGCTTGCACGGTCTGGGCGATAAAACCATTGGCGGCAACGATGGCCTGGCCCGCGCTGCTCTGGGCAAAGGCCACCAGTGCCTGAGCCCAAGGATTGTCGCCACGCGGTGGCAGATACAGGAACAGGCGCCTCGACAGCGGATAATCTTCTGTGGCGATGAGGCTGCTGTGCGGCAACATCGCCTGAGAGCGACCGTCGGTGATCGCCAGGGCTTTGGCCTGGCGCACATAAGGCAGGCCGATGAAGCCAATGCCTTGCGGATCGCGACTGACCGCATCGGATAATTGCTCACTGGACTCGAAACGTCTCGCCGCATCACTCAAGGTTTTCCCACGGCGGCTCAGGACGATTTCCTTGAACGTGTCAAACGTGCCTGACTGGTCATCCCGCGCGTATACGTGAATCGTCCCGCCGCTGCCGCCAATGTCTTCCCAGGTTTTCGCCTCGCCACTGAAGATTCGCGCCAGCTGCTCGGTGTCGAGCTGCGACAGCGGATTTTGCGGATGGAGAATGATTGCCAGGCCATCGATCGCGATGACTTGCTCGGCGCCCGTAGATTTCAGATCGCCGAGGGATTGCAGCGCAGCGATCTCGCTGTCCTTGATGGGGCGCGAAGAGGCGGCAAGGTCGGCACTGGCATTTTTCAGCGCGCTGAAACCGGTGCTGGAACCGTGGGCGGCGATTTGCACGACAACGCGTTTACCCTCGGCGGTTTGACCGACCACGCGCAGTTCGTTGGCCTGATCCGACACCTCGCGACGCAGCTTGAGCAAACCTTGCTCGCGCATCAGACCTTCGACCAGCGCCGGGCCGAGTGCCGCGCCGATGGTGTTGGAGCCCTGGATGCGCAGCACGACGCCTTGATGGGCGATCGGTAAATCAGCGGCCAATGCCGTCGAGGGCAGGCCTGCGCAGAGCAACCACAGGAACAACACGCGCAGGGTCATGCCGACACCTTATCAAGCCAGGAAAGTGCGGGGAGATTAAGTCAGTAAGATGTCCGAAAGATGACAAATCATAAGATTGTCCGAACGCGGTGGGCGTTCGGACAATCTTTCGCTTTTCAGCTCAACTCAAGCCAGATCGGCGCATGGTCCGAAGGTTTTTCCATGCCGCGCAATTCATAATCGACGCCGGCATCCTTGATCCGCGGCAGCAAGCCGTGGGAGGCCATGATCACATCGATACGCAGCCCACGCTTGGGCTCGTCTTCAAAGCCGCGGCTGCGGTAATCGAACCAGCTGAAACGGTCCGCGACGTCAGGATTCAAGTGACGAAAGCTGTCGACCAGGCCCCAATTCTTCAGTCGCGCCATCCACTCGCGCTCTTCCGGAAGGAAGCTGCACTTGCCGGTTTTCAGCCAGCGCTTCATGTTGTCCGCGCCAATACCGATGTCGCAGTCTTCCGGGGAAATGTTGACGTCGCCCATCACCACAACGGGTTGATCGTTGCTGAACTGGCTTTCCAGCAATTGTTGCAGGTCGCCGTAGAATTTTTGCTTGGCCGGGAATTTGGTGGGGTGATCGCGGCTTTCGCCCTGTGGGAAATAGCCGTTCATGATGGTCACCGGCACGCCATTGGCATCGGCGAACGTGCCCCAGATGAAGCGGCGCTGGGCCTCTTCGTCATCGGTGGCGAAGCCTTTGTGCAAGGCCAGCGGTTCCTTGCGCGACATCAGCGCAACGCCGTAGTGACCTTTCTGGCCGTGGTAATAAACGTGATAACCGAGGGCCTGAACCTCGGCCAGCGGGAACTGGTCGTCGTGGACCTTGGTTTCCTGCAGGCCGATCACGTCGGGTTGATGCTTTTCAATCAGCGCCGCCAGCTGATGCGGGCGAGCACGCAGCCCGTTGATGTTGAAGGAGACGATCTTCATGGTCGGCAGTCCTTGGAAAAAGGGCGATGCTAGCCGACCTGTGGGAATGGGGCCAGTGTTGGGGCGGGGATTTGTCTGCGGTTGAGTTGTGCTGACTCTACCGGCCCCTTCGCGAGCAAGCCCGCTCCCACAGG
>JALYPE010000014.1 GCA_030856525.1 Pseudomonadota bacterium
ACCTGTTGGAGCCGAGCTTGCTCGCGATAGCGATGTGTCGGGCGACGTGGATTTTTAAGGTGTACATATCCGTTGCTGCGGTTGGGGCTGATATGGGTTCCGCCCTTACGGCGGGTTACTTGGAAGAGCGCCAAGTGACTCGCTGTAAAAGCGAAACCAATCTCAGACCCACCAAAAAAAACGGATGTGTACACCTGCAAGAACAAGTCGCCCAAGACATAGGCATCGCTGGCAAGCCAGCTCCTACAGTAGACCGGGTACACCCTCGAGAACCCCGCCGAATCCAGACAAGCGCTCACGAGCAAGCTTTGCCTACGCGGACTGCCCATCCCCAGCGTCCTCATCCGCCTCAGGATGTAACGCTTCCCACAACGCCTCAGCCCCTGGAAACTCCGTACCATCTTCCGCGCTCAGGTCATCGGGATCGTAGCGGCTCAAACACCCCTCGCCCAGCGTCGCGGGGGCCCGGGCGGTCGCTTTATCCAGTGGGTCGGCCATGATCAAATCCTCAATACAGAAACGGCGAAGGGCCTGAAGCGATTGAACGCCCAGGCCCTTCGACTTTCAACCCTGTCGCGCGGCTATCAGAACACGACGGTCTTGTTGCCATGCACCAGCACCCGGTCTTCGAGGTGATAACGCAGGCCGCGAGCCAACACCATCTTCTCGACATCGCGACCGAAACGCACCATGTCTTCAATGCTGTCGCTGTGGCTGACGCGCACCACGTCCTGCTCGATGATCGGGCCGGCGTCCAGCTCTTCGGTCACGTAGTGACAGGTAGCACCGATCAGCTTCACACCACGCATCGACGCCTGGTGGTACGGCTTGGCGCCGACAAACGAAGGCAGGAAACTGTGGTGAATATTGATCACCTTGTGCGCATACTCACTGCACAAGGCCGGCGGCAGGATCTGCATATAACGGGCAAGTACCACCACTTCGGCATCGTGCTGTTTGACTAGACGCGAGACCTCTGCAAATGCCGGTTCTTTGTTCTGCGG
Organism: Pseudomonadota bacterium; assembly: GCA_030856525.1. Taxonomy (GTDB): domain Bacteria; phylum Pseudomonadota; class Gammaproteobacteria; order Pseudomonadales; family Pseudomonadaceae; genus Aquipseudomonas. Next base: position 1,005 of record JALYPE010000014.1, read on the forward strand.
ATTGACCGGCACATGGTAATAAGGAATGCCGTGCCACTCGACCATGCTGCGCAAGTCGTCATGGTTGGAAATCACACAAGAGATTTCGCAGTCCAGTTCATCGCTGTGCCAGCGGTGCAACAGATCGGCCAGGCAGTGAGATTCACGGCTGGCCATCAGCACCACACGCTTTTTCTGCGCGGTGTCGGTGATGCGCCAGTCCATCGAAAAAGCTTCAGCGATCGGCGCAAACGCTTCGCGAAAGGCCTCGATACCGAAGGGCAGCGAGTCGGCACGAATTTCGTGACGCATGAAGAACCAGCCGCTCTGATTATCCGAGTGGTGGCTCGCTTCAGTGATCCAACCGTTATGGGACGCCAGAAAGTTACTGACTTGAGCAACGATGCCGACGCGGTCCGGGCAAGCAATCACTAGCCGAAAGGTGCGCATGAGGGGGAGACTCCAGAACTTCGCAAAGGCCGCCATTCTAGCGATTGCGCAGCAAAACTGCAGTATTGATGAAGCATTTGCTGCACACGAATCGACGCTGCAGATCACGACAAATACACATTTTCTCGCTTAAAGGTGTTTTTTATGCAGATCTACAAGTACCCAATTGTGAAGATCTGTGTTGACCGCATCACACTATTAACTGCGCCTGCAATTTGTCGCCAGTTCATTGCCAACAAATTAAATAAACACGTGTTAAATGTTTACTTGATGAAACAGCCTGACTATTATTGCCGCACTGTAACCTGCCATCCAGCGTCCAACATAAGGTAGTCCCAATGTCCTTGATCAACGAATATCGCGCCACCGAAGAAGCTATCAAAGAGCTGCAAGCCCGTTTGAAGAATCTTTCCCAAGACGACAAACTGCAAACCGAGCTGGAATTTGAAGGCAAACTGCGCACCTTGATGGGCGAATACTCCAAGTCCCTGCGTGACATCATTGCGCTGCTGGATCCGGAATCCAAGAGCAAGGCTCCACGCGGTGGTGCGGTAAAAACTACCGGCACCAAACGCGCGCGCAAAGTTAAACAATACAAAAACCCGCACAACGGTGAAGTCATCGAAACCAAAGGTGGCAACCACAAGACTCTGAAAGAGTGGAAAGCCAAGTGGGGCTGTGACGTGGTTGAAGGCTGGGCGACTCTGCTGGGCTAAGCCGCAGACGACGCACCAAAAAAGAACGCCAGCAAATGCTGGCGTATTTTTATGTCTGGGTTTTAGCCCTGCCGTGACAGGTTCGAGGATTCAAAGACTCATACCTTTGCGCAATGCTTCGACATAATTATGCCATTTACTCAGAACCTCCTTCTGAAAAGGCGTAGCTGTAATGTCCAGTTGCGCTGCGGCCTCTATGAAAGACTTCAGCGTATTCGGCGCGCCCCACTGTGGATCTGACAGACGCTGCTGACAAAACAATCGCCAGCGTTCCTGTTCTTCGAAATTCAGCGTATCCGGGAAGTTGCGCGCGCGATATCGAAACAATAGCTCAGGTAAACGTTCATCATCGAACGGCCAATGCTCTTGTGCTAATTGTGCTGGCTCCGCTGACCTGACTTGCTCACACAAACGTCTATCGCGATCGCCGATAAAACCGTCGTATAACTGTTGTTCAGGATCATCGTTTTGAGGAAATTCCTCTCCGGCATAAATCGCCTGAACTTTATCTCGCCAGATTTCCTGTGCGTCACTTAGCCGCAGTGCTCGCTCATGTTTAAGCGCCATATCCAGCCCAAGCCGTTGTTGATCGGCGGGACGCAGCACGGACATGGGTGCAACAACCGGGCACTTGTTGATGTGGATGAGTTTGAGCGGCACCGGCAACTCGCCCTCTGCAAGATCGTCGCGGCGGGTATACAAGCGCCGGCGCAATGTCTCGGCATCAAGATCCAGCAGGCCCTGGGGATCCAGATGCAGGTCACAGACAATCAAGGCGTTCTTGTTGCGCGGGTGCCATGCCAACGGCAGCACCACACCGACATAACTGCGAGCCGCCGAAAAACGCCCGGAAATGTGCACCATCGGCTGCAGCAGTCGAATCTGATCCATCACCTTCGGTTTACTGCGCAACTGGAACAACCAGTCATACAGCTTCGGCTGTTTTTCCCGGATCAACCGGGCAAGGGCGATGGTCGCACGAACGTCAGACAGTGCTTCGTGGGCATTGCCGTGATCGATACCGTTGGCGGCGGACAGGCGTTCGAGTTTCAGCGTGACGCGGCCCTCTTCGTCCCTCGGCCAGACAATGCCGTCGGGGCGCAGGGCGTAAGCCGCACGCACCACATCAATCAGATCCCAACGGCTGTTACCGCCCTGCCACTCGCGAGCGTAGGGATCGAAAAAATTTCGATACAAGCTGTACCGGGTCATTTCATCGTCGAAACGCAAGGTGTTGTAACCGGCGCCGCAGGTGCCCGGGGCGGCCAGTTGCGCATGCACCCGCGTCATGAAATCCGCTTCACTCAAGCCTTGTTCCGCGAGACGTGCCGGGGTAATGCCGGTGATCGCACAGGCTGCTGGATGCGGCAGGATGTCTTCACTGGGCTGGCAGTAAAGATTGACCGGTTCGTCTATTTCATTGAGATCGAAATCGGTCCGAATCCCTGCGACCTGCAGCGGGCGATCGCAGCGGGGATTGATACCCGTGGTTTCATAGTCGTACCAGAAGATCGAGGTCACGGGCTATTCCTGAACTGAAGATGGGCGAAGTCTAGGCGTTCACGTCCCGCCACGACCAGCCTCTCGTCATTCAATTACTTCTCACCACGCACCATGCAATACATAGTTATGTCGTTTTCCCCCGAGAGACTGCTAGCATCGGGCGCACAGAGTATCTCCGTTCAGGCCCCAACATCAGGTTGCCCATGCTCGATTCCACAGCACGGCCAGGGAATGCAACGCTGCCCCCGCCACTGGATACGCGATATCAGGTTGAAACGCCGGAAGGCGTTGACCTGCCATTGCGCCCGGCGGGGCTGATGGTGCGCGCACTGGCATTTTCCATCGACCTTGGCGTGCGCGGGCTGATTCTCGGCGTGCTCTTGGTTGTCCTGGCATTCCTCGGCAAGCTCGGCGCCGGGCTCGGTTCGATCCTGTTGTTCGTGGTCAGCTGGTGGTACATGGTGCTGTTCGAAGTGCTGAATCAGGGAAGCTCGCCGGGCAAGCTCTGGATGGGCCTGCGGGTGGTGCAGGATGACGGCGCGCCAATCGGTTGGTCCGCATCGCTGGTGCGCAACCTGCTGCGATTTGTCGACCTGTTGCCGTTCGGCTACTTCCTCGGTGCGATCAGCTGCCTGAACCACCCCAGCTTCAAACGTCTTGGCGATCTCGCTGCCGGTACGCTGGTGATCTACCGCGAACGCCCGGTAACCCGTCCGCAGCTGCCCGAAGCCGAGCCGAGGCGTGCTGCGGTGACGCTGACGCTGAACGAACAACGAGCCATCCTCAACTTCGCAGAGCGCCAGGGCGAACTGACCGCAGCACGGGTCAGTGAACTGGCGACGATCCTCGCCAACCCCATGCAGGTCGCGGCTCCGCGTGCCGTGGCGGAACTCAACGGCATCGCTCGCGGCCTGTTGGGCAGCGCATGAAGCAAAGCCTTTTCGAAAGTCGGCACAAGGCTGAGTGGGAACGGTTTTCCCTGATGCTCGACAGGCTGGAGCGCAACAAGGACACCTCGCGCGTCGCCAGTTTTGCCAAAGACTACCGAAGACTCTGTCAGCACCTCGCCCTGGCTCGGGAACGGGGTTACAGCAGTTTCCTCATCGACTCATTGCAGCAACAGGTGCTGCGCGGGCATCAGCAACTCTATCGACAACGCAGTCGCCTGGGTGCCAATGTCGTGGCATTCATCCTCGCCGAATTTCCGCGACTGGTGCGTCAGCAATGGCGCTTCGTGCTGGCCGCCAGCCTGTTGTTTTTCGGCAGTCTGATCGGCTTCGCCCTGCTGGTCTTCCTGTTCCCGGACCTGGTCTACAACCTGATCCCCGCCGAACAGGTCAGCCAGATGCAAAGCATGTACGACCCCAACGGCGGGCACCTGGGCCGCTCGGCCGAACGGGCGGCCAGTGAAGACTGGGTGATGTTCGGGTTCTACATCATGCACAACATCGGCATCGCTTTTCAGACCTTTGCCAGTGGGTTGCTGTTTGGTTTGGGCAGTGTCTTCTTCCTGTTCTACAACGGCTTGATGATTGGTGCAGTGGCCGGGCATCTGACGCAAATCGGCTACGGCCAGACGTTCTGGTCGTTCGTGATCGGGCACGGTGCTTTCGAACTCAGCGCGATTGCGCTTGCAGGGGCTGCCGGATTGAAATTGGGTTGGGCGCTGATTGCGCCAGGACGGCTGCCACGAGCCGAAGCATTGCGATTGGCGGCGCGCAAAAGTGTCCTGCTGATTTGCGGGGTCATGCTGTTTCTGCTGATTGCAGCGTTTATAGAGGCTTACTGGTCGTCCATGACTGAACCGGCCCCCCTCACCAAATACCTGGTGGGCGGGCTGCTCTGGATACTGGTCGCGACGTATCTGCTGTTTGCCGGACGGACACGCCATGCGCCTGAGTGACGCAACAATGGTCATCCGCCCTCGCCCGACCTGGGAGGCCATGGACCTGGGCGTGCTATTGAGCCAGCGCCATCGACGCTTGCTGATG
>JALYPE010000057.1 GCA_030856525.1 Pseudomonadota bacterium
GTTGCTGGACATCGGCGCGCAGACATTGATGATTCCGATGGTCGAAACCGCCGAGCAAGCCGCCGCACTGGTCCGTGCCATGCGCTATCCGCCGCACGGCATTCGCGGCGTCGGCGGCGGCTTGACCCGCGCGACGCGCTGGGATGGCGTGCCCGATTACCTGACCACCGCGCATGAACAGTTGTGCCTGATCGTGCAGGTGGAATCGCGCACCGGCGTGGAAAACGTCGAAGCCATTGCCGCCGTTGAAGGGGTGGACGCGGTGTTTATCGGCCCGGCGGATTTGTCCATCGGACTCGGCCACGCCGGCAATCCCGGTCACCCGGAAGTTCAGGAACGTATTCAGCACGCGGTGCAGGCCACCCTCGCGGCGGGCAAGGCTTGCGGAATTCTGGCGCCGAACGAAGAAGACGCGCGCCGCTATCAGGGTTGGGGCTGCCAGTTCATCGCCGTGGCGATCGACATCAGCCTGCTGCGTCAGAGCGCCATGGCCACCCTCGCCCGCTATCGCACGCCGGACCACGCCCGGGCACCGTCGCGTACTTATTGATCCGTTCAGGAGTCGTCACATGTCATCCGTGCCTGTTTACCAGAATTTCATCAATGGCCAGTTTGTCGCCAGCGCTGCCCACCTTGAGGTGATCAATCCGGCCACCGGCGCCGTTCTGTCGAAAGTGCCGGTCTCAACCGCCGAAGACGTTGACCGCGCCCTCGCCGCCGCGCGCGCTGCGCAAAAAGACTGGTCGCGTAAACCGGCCATAGAGCGCGCCGGGTACTTGCGCCGCATCGCCGCCAAGCTGCGGGAAAACGTCGGCCAACTGGCGCGCACCATCACCCTGGAACAGGGAAAGATCAGCGCGCTGGCGGAAGTGGAGGTCAACTTCACGGCTGATTATCTCGACTACATGGCGGAGTGGGCGCGGCGCATCGAAGGCGAAATCATCACCAGCGATCGCCAGAACGAAAACATCTTTCTGTTCCGCAAACCGCTCGGCGTGGTCGCCGGGATCCTGCCTTGGAATTTTCCGTTCTTCCTGATCGCGCGCAAGATGGCTCCGGCGTTGCTGACCGGCAACACCATCGTGATCAAACCCAGCGAAGAAACACCGAACAATTGTTTCGAGTTCGCCCGCCTGGTCGCCGAAACCGACTTGCCGCCCGGCGTGTTCAATGTGGTGTGTGGCGACGGCCGGGTCGGCGCCGCGCTGAGCGCGCATAAAGGCGTCGACATGATCAGCTTCACCGGTAGCGTCAATACCGGCTCCCGGATCATGGCCGCTGCCGCGCCGAACATCACCAAGCTCAACCTGGAATTGGGCGGCAAGGCGCCGGCGATAGTGCTGGCGGATGCCGATCTCGATCTGGCGGTGAAAGCTATTCGAGATTCACGGATTATCAACAGCGGCCAGGTGTGCAATTGCGCGGAACGGGTCTACGTCGGGCGCAAGGTGGCTGATCAATTCATCGAGCGCATTGCCGCGGCAATGAGCGCCACCCGTTACGGCGACCCCATTGCGCAGGCGGACGTGGAGATGGGCCCGCTGATCAACCGTCAGGGCCTGGACAGCGTCGACCGCAAGGTGCGCACCGCGTTAAGCCAGGGCGCGAGTCTGATCAGCGGCGGGCAGATTGCCGATCTACCGAATGGCTTTCATTTTCAACCCACCGTGCTGGCGGGTTGCAGTGCCGACATGGAGATCATGCGCGAGGAAATTTTCGGCCCGGTGTTGCCAATCCAGATCGTCGATGACCTCGATGAAGCCATCGCCATGGCCAACGATTGCGACTATGGCCTGACTTCGTCGATCTACACCCGCGACCTGAGCAAAACCATGCAGGCGATGCGTGAGCTGGATTTCGGCGAGACTTACGTCAACCGGGAAAACTTCGAAGCGATGCAGGGCTTCCATGCCGGCGTGCGTAAATCCGGGATAGGTGGCGCGGATGGCAAGCATGGGCTCTATGAGTACACGCATACCCATGCGGTTTATTTGCAGGGTTGACCCGTCAATTGCGAAGCTGCGCTCCCTGTAGCAGCTGCCGAGCCTGCGAGGCTGCGTTCGGCTGCGAAGCAG
>JALYPE010000070.1 GCA_030856525.1 Pseudomonadota bacterium
ATCAAAGCGGCCGTTCGCGACTACAAGCAGAAGAAAGGCTTGATCTGAATTTCAGGACTTGGCGACGAGTAAGGAGTCACCGATGGCTATCAGCATGACAGAAGCGGCTGCTCGACACGTGCGGCGCTCCCTCGACGGGCGCGGCAAGGGTGAAGGGATTCGTCTGGGTGTTCGCACCACAGGCTGTTCCGGCCTTGCCTACGTGCTGGAGTTTGTCGACGAGGTGGTTGCAGAGGATCAGGTGTTCGAGAGTCACGGCGAAAAAGTGATTATCGACCCCAAGAGCCTGTCCTACCTTGACGGCACCGAGCTCGATTTCGTCAAGGAAGGGTTGAACGAAGGCTTCAAGTTCAACAACCCCAACGTACGCGGTGAATGTGGCTGCGGCGAAAGCTTCAACATCTGAGGCTATTTGTGGGTACTCCTTGTCATTTCGCTTTATTCGAGCTGCAACCGAGCTTCAATCTGGACCTCGATCAGCTGGCTACGCGCTACCGTGAGTTGGCGCGCGGCGTTCATCCTGACCGGTTTGCGGACGCTTCCGAGCGCGAGCAACGGCTGGCGCTCGAGCAATCCGCGAGCCTCAACGAGGCCTACCAGACGCTCAAGAATCCCCCGAAACGTGCGCGATACCTGCTTGCGATGAATGGGGGCGAGTTGCCGCTTGAGGTCACGGTGCATGATCCGGAGTTTCTTCTGCAACAGATGGAGTTGCGCGAAGAGCTCGAGGACCTGCAGGACAGTGCAGACCTGGACGGCGTGGCAGTGTTCAAGCGTCGCCTGAAAACTGCACAGGATCAATTGAACCAAAGCTTTGCAGCCTGTTGGGATGACGCAGCGCAACGTGAGCAGGCCGAGCGCCTGATGCGACGCATGCAGTTCCTCGACAAGCTGACCTACGAAGTGCGCCAGTTAGAAGAGCGCCTCGACGATTAACCCAGTGCCGCTCCGGTCGCACGCCTGATATACAGATAAGTCCTGATAACGATGGCCCTACTGCAGATCGCCGAACCCGGCCAAAGTCCTCAACCGCACCAGCGTCGTCTGGCTGTGGGGATCGACTTGGGCACTACCAATTCGCTGGTTGCTGCGTTGCGCAGTGGTCTTTCCGAGCCTCTGGCCGACGCTGAAGGGCAGGTCATCCTGCCGTCAGCCGTGCGCTATCACGCCGATCGCGTCGAAGTCGGCGAGTCCGCCAAACTGGCTGCCGCTGCAGATCCCTTGAACACTGTGCTGTCGGTCAAGCGCTTGATGGGTCGTGGTCTATCGGACGTCAAGCAATTGGGCGATCAACTGCCGTACCGCTTTGTCGGCGGCGAATCGCACATGCCGTTCATCGACACTGTTCAGGGGCCGAAAAGCCCGGTTGAAGTCTCCGCCGATATCCTCAAGGTGCTGCGTCAGCGCGCCGAAGCGGCATTGGGTGGCGAACTGGTCGGTGCGGTGATTACCGTGCCGGCGTATTTCGACGACGCCCAGCGGCAAGCGACCAAGGACGCGGCGAAACTGGCCGGTTTGAACGTGTTGCGACTGCTCAATGAGCCGACCGCCGCAGCGGTGGCTTACGGGCTGGATCAACATGCTGAAGGCCTGGTCGCGATTTATGACCTGGGCGGCGGCACCTTCGATATTTCGATTCTGCGCCTGACCGGCGGCGTTTTCGAAGTCCTGGCCACCGGCGGCGACAGTGCGCTGGGTGGCGATGATTTCGATCATGCGATTGCTGGCTGGATCATCACCAGCGCCGGGTTGTCGGCCGACCTCGACCCGGGCGCGCAACGTCATCTGCTGCAAACCGCGTGTGCTGCCAAAGAAGCGCTGACCAATGCCGACTCTGTCGAAGTGGTTTACGGCGACTGGAAGGCCCAACTCACCCGCGAAGCCTTTAATGCGCTGATCGAGCCGATGGTCGCTCGCAGCCTGAAAGCCTGCCGCCGTGCGGTACGTGATTCCGGTATCGAGCTGGAAGAAGTGCACGCAGTGGTCATGGTTGGCGGTTCGACCCGCGTGCCGCGCGTTCGTGAAGCGGTGGCTGAAGCCTTCGGTCGCGAGCCGCTGACGGAAATTGACCCGGATCAAGTGGTGGCCATCGGGGCTGCGATCCAGGCTGATACGTTGGCGGGCAACAAGCGCGATGGCGGCGAATTGCTCCTGCTTGATGTGATTCCGTTGTCCCTGGGGCTGGAAACCATGGGCGGCCTGATGGAGAAGGTGATTCCGCGCAACACCACCATCCCCGTCGCCCGCGCCCAGGATTTCACCACGTACAAAGATGGCCAGTCGGCCATGGCGATTCACGTGTTGCAAGGCGAGCGTGAGTTGATCAGCGACTGCCGCTCTCTGGCCCGCTTCGAATTGCGCGGCATTCCGGCGATGGTGGCGGGTGCGGCTAAGATTCGCGTGACCTTTCAGGTCGATGCCGACGGTTTGCTCAGCGTTTCAGCCCGCGAACTGGGTTCGGGCGTTGAAGCCAGCATTCAGGTCAAGCCGTCTTACGGTCTGACCGACGGCGAAATCGCCAAGATGCTCAAGGATTCGTTCCAGCACGCCAATGACGACAAGGTCGCCCGTGTACTGCGCGAGCAGCAGGTCGATGCCCAGCGCCTGATCGAAGCCGTGCAGGCTGCGCTTGATGTGGACGGCGAACGCCTGCTCGACGCTGAAGAGCGCGTGGCTATCGAGTCGCAGATGCAGGAACTGACCGAACTGATGAAAGGCACCGATGGTTTCGCCATCGAGCAGCAGACCAAGCGTCTGTCGCAAGTGACCGATGCCTTTGCTGCTCGCCGTATGGATTTGACGGTGAAAGCCGCTCTGTCGGGGCGCAATCTGAATGAAATCGAGGATCTCTGATGCCGCAGGTTATTTTTCTGCCCCATGACAAGTTTTGCCCGGAAGGCATGGTGGTCGAGGCTGAGCCTGGCACTTCCATCCTCGAACTGGCGCACGAGCACCACATCGAGATGGAAAGCGCCTGCGGCGGTGTCTGCGCCTGCACCACCTGTCACTGCATCGTCCGCGAAGGGTTTGATTCGCTGGAAGAGGCGGACGAGTTGGAGGAAGATTTCCTTGATCGTGCCTGGGGTCTGGAAGCGCAATCGCGTCTGGCCTGCCAGGCGATCGTCGGGACTGAAGACCTGACCGTCGAAATTCCGAAGTACTCGCTCAACCATGCGGCCGAAGCGCCGCACTGATTCAAGGAAATGTCATGAGCCTGAAATGGGTTGATGTACAAGAGATCGCTATACAGCTTGCTGAAGCGCACCCGGATGTCGACCCTCTGTCGGTGAACTTCGTCAAACTGCGTAATCTGGTGATGGCGCTGCCGGAGTTCGACGACGTGCCTGAGCGGGGCGGCGAGAAGGTTCTTGAAGCGATCCAGGGTTTTTGGATCGAAGAAGCAGACTGATCCACCACTGTATGCAGTTAGGCAATACCCAAGAACCCGCGTATAATTCGCGGGTTTAATTTTTCACAAATTACCGTTTCTGGAGTTACACCATGGCTGTTCAACGTACTTTCTCCATCATCAAGCCTGACGCTGTTGCAAAAAACGTCATCGGCGAGATCACCACTCGTTTCGAAAAAGCTGGCCTGCGCGTTGTAGCTTCGAAACTCAAGCAACTGTCCAAAGCTGAAGCTGAAGGCTTCTACGCTGAGCACAGCGCTCGTGGTTTCTTCGGCGACCTGGTTGCTTTCATGATCTCCGGTCCTGTTGTTGTTCAGGTTCTGGAAGGCGAAAACGCTATCGCACTGAACCGTGAGCTGATGGGCGCTACCAACCCTAAAGAAGCTGCTGCCGGCACCATCCGCGCTGACTTCGCTGATTCCATCGACGCCAACGCTGTGCACGGTTCGGACTCCGAAGCCGCTGCTGCTCGCGAAATCTCGTACTTCTTCGCAGCTACTGAAGTAACCACTCGCTAAGCATTGGCTTGAGAGTGAAGGTGAATCCATGACTACATCGACTGTAAAAACCAACCTGCTGGGTCTGACTCAACAGGAAATGGAAAAATTCTTCGACTCGATCGGGGAGAAGCGTTTCCGTGCCGGTCAGGTAATGAAATGGATTCACCACCTTGGCGTCGATGATTTCGACGCCATGACGAACGTCAGCAAGGCCTTGCGCGACAAGCTCAAGGCTATTGCCGAAGTTCGCGGTCCTGAAGTCGTCAGCGAGGACATTTCCACCGACGGCACCCGTAAATGGGTAGTGCGTGTGGCATCCGGCAGCTGCGTCGAGACCGTTTACATTCCCCAGGGCAAGCGCGGCACGCTGTGCGTTTCGTCCCAGGCAGGCTGTGCCCTGGACTGCAGTTTCTGCTCCACCGGCAAGCAAGGATTCAACAGCAACCTCACCGCCGCCGAAGTCATCGGTCAGGTGTGGATTGCCAATAAATCGTTCGGCAGCATCCCGGCGACCGCCGACCGTGCCATCACCAACGTGGTGATGATGGGTATGGGCGAGCCGCTGCTGAACTTCGACAACGTCGTTGCGGCCATGCACTTGATGATGGACGACCTCGGTTACGGCATTTCCAAGCGCCGTGTGACCCTGTCGACCTCCGGCGTGGTGCCGATGATCGATGAGCTGTCCAAGCACATCGACGTCTCTCTGGCGTTGTCCCTGCACGCACCAAACGACGCATTGCGTAACCAATTGGTGCCGATCAACAAGAAATATCCGCTTAAGATGCTGCTCGAGTCCTGCCAGCGCTACATGTCGTCCCTGGGCGAAAAACGCGTGCTGACCATCGAGTACACCTTGCTCAAAGACATCAACGACAAGGTTGAGCATGCGGTCGAGATGATCGAGCTGCTCAAGAACATCCCGTGCAAGATCAACCTGATACCGTTCAACCCGTTCCCGCACTCCGGTTACGAGCGTCCGAGCAACAACGCAATTCGTCGGTTCCAGGATCAGCTTCACCATGCCGGCTTTAATGTCACCGTCCGCACCACGCGTGGTGAAGACATCGACGCCGCATGTGGTCAATTGGTAGGGCAGGTGCTGGATCGCACCCGCCGCAGCGAACGCTATATCGCCGTGCGCGAGTTGAGCGCCGAGAACGATCTGGCGCAGAACGCCGCAAACAACACTTAAGAGAGGATCTCTATGTCACTGCGCTTTGCGCTGCTTGTGCTGATGGCCAGTCTTTGTACTGGTTGTGTCCTGTCGGGCGATTTCAACCCGATGAAGACCAGCAAGGGCCGCGACGAAGCGCGTGCTGCTTACGTGCAGCTTGGTCTGGGATACTTGCAACAAGGCATGACCGAGCGCGCCAAGGTCCCGCTGAAGAAAGCGCTGGACCTCGACAGCTCCGACCCCGATGCAAACGCCGCGCTGGGGCTGGTGTTTCAAGCCGAGATGGAACCGGAACTGGCGGACGAGCATTTCCGCAAGGCGCTGTCTTCGCGATCCGGCGACGCACGGATTCTGAACAACTACGGCAGTTTTCTTTTCGAGCAGAAGCGATATAAAGAGGCCTACGAGCGCTTCGAACAGGCTGCCGCCGATACCCTGTATCCTGAGCGTTCGCGGGTTTTCGAAAACCTCGGCATGACAGCCTCAAAGCTTGGTCAGCGTGATCTTGCCAGGCAGCAACTGGAAAAAGCCTTGCGGTTGAACCGGCAACAGCCGCGGGCATTGCTGGAAATGGCTGAGTTGTCTTATGAAGACAGGCATTATGTGCCGGCGCGTGACTATTACGACCGTTTTAGCCTGCTCACCGAACAAAATGCACGTAGTCTATTGCTCGGCGTTCGGCTGGCAAAAGTATTTGAAGATCGCGACAAGGCCGCCAGTTTTGGCCTGCAATTAAAACGACTCTATCCCGGTACGCCGGAATATCAGCAATACCTGTCGGAGCAATGATGAAAGCGGCGCATCCCGAAGTTGTAGCAGCGAATCGCGTTAACCCCGGTGAGACATTGCGCCAGGCCCGCGAAAGCAATGGCTGGTCGCTGGCCGAAGTGGCCCTCAAGCTCAACCTCACCGTCAATTCCTTGAGCAATCTGGAAGCCGGCGCTTTCGACAAGCTGCCAGGGCATACTTTCGCTCGCGGTTACATTCGCGCGTACGCCAAACTGCTTGGTATGGACCAGACCGTCCTGGTTCAGCAGTTCGACCAGTCCACCGGCACCGACTCTCAGGGCAGCAGCGTTCACAGCCTGGGTCGTATCGAAGAGCCGGTTCGGGTTTCCCACACCATTCTGCGAATTGTCAGCCTGCTATTGCTGATCGCGGTCATCGGCGGTGGTTTCTTCTGGTGGCAGGATCAAACCTCCCAGCGCGCCAAGGAAGTGACCACCCTGAGCCCCGAGCACGTTGAAGTCGAAGGCGCCGACGGCACTACCCAGATCCATCCGCTGGACGAGCCGGAAGACCAGGCCGTCGTGGAAGGTCAGGTTGAAGGCACCACTGAGCTGGTGTTGCCACAAGCCGAACCGTCTGCTGAAACGCCAGCGGCTGCTGAAGCGGCCGTGCCTGTTGCGCCGACAGCACCGGCACCGGCAGCGAGCACTGCGCCGGTGGTCGCGGCCCCGGTCACGCCAGCCCCGACTTCACCGACGGCCCCGGTGGTGCCAAACCCGCCGGCGAGCGCTTCGGTGACGCCGACTATTCCTGCTCAGGCCGCGACGGCTCCAATTGCCGGTCAAGGCCAGGTGCAACTGCAGTTCACCGCCGATTGCTGGACGCAAGTCACCGATGGCACCGGCAAGGTGCTGTTGAGTGGTCTCAAGCGTAAAGGCGAAAATGTTTCCGTCAGCGGCAAGCCACCTTTTGCCGTGCGTCTGGGCTTTGCCCGAGGCGCGCAGGTCAGCTACAACGGGCAAGTGGTTGATGTCGCTCCGTTCACCAGTGGCGAGACTGCTCGCCTGAAGTTGGGTCAATAAGTCATGCACGGCGAATCTCCAATCAAACGTCGCGAATCCCGCAAGATCTGGGTGGGTAGCGTTCCCGTGGGCGGCGATGCGCCTATCGCTGTGCAAAGCATGACCAACAGCGACACCAACGATGTCGCTGCCACCGTCGCGCAGATCAACCGTCTGGAAGCCGCCGGCGTCGATATCGTTCGGATCTCCGTGCCGGACATGGACGCCGCAGAGGCATTCGGCAAGATCAAGCAGTTGGTCAAAGTGCCGTTGGTTGCGGATATCCACTTCGATTACAGAATCGCTTTACGAGTGGCCGAACTGGGCGTCGACTGCCTGCGCATCAACCCGGGCAACATCGGTCGCGAAGACCGCGTTCGCGCCGTGGTGGACGCCGCCCGTGATCGCGGGATTCCAATCCGCATCGGCGTCAACGCCGGTTCGCTGGAAAAAGACCTGCAGAAGAAGTACGGCGAGCCAACGCCGGCCGCATTGGTCGAGTCGGCCCTGCGCCATGTCGAGCACCTTGAGCGCCTGAATTTCCATGACTTCAAGGTCAGCGTGAAAGCTTCCGACGTGTTTATGGCCGTCGCCGCGTACCGTTTGCTGGCCAAGGAAATCGTCCAGCCGCTGCACCTGGGCATCACCGAAGCCGGTGGTCTGCGTTCAGGCACGGTGAAATCCGCCGTAGGCCTCGGTATGCTGCTCGCCGAAGGGATTGGCGATACTATCCGCATCTCGTTGGCGGCCGACCCGGTCGAGGAAGTGAAAGTCGGCTACGACATTCTCAAGTCCCTGCACCTGCGTTCCCGTGGCATCAACTTCATCGCCTGCCCGAGCTGCTCGCGGCAGAACTTCGATGTGGTGAAAACCATGAACGAGCTGGAAGGGCGCCTCGAAGACCTGCTGGTGCCGCTGGATGTCGCGGTCATCGGATGCGTGGTCAACGGGCCGGGTGAAGCCAAGGAAGCCCATATCGGCTTGACCGGCGGTACGCCAAACCTGATTTACATCGACGGCAAGCCGTCGCAGAAACTGACGAATGACAATCTTGTGGATGAGCTTGAACGCTTGATCCGCCAGAAAGCGGCCGAGAAGGTCGAAGCCGACGCAGCAGTTATTGCCCGCGGCTAAGCCCGACTTAAGAGTCGAACGGCTGAAGAGCCGAACGAATAAGGATTTATAGTGAGCAAGTCTCTGCAAGCCATTCGTGGCATGAACGACATCCTGCCCGAACAGACTCCGCTGTGGCGTCACTTCGAAGGCACTGTTTCGCGTTTGCTGGATAACTACGGTTACAAGCAGATCCGCATGCCGATCGTTGAATTCACCGAGCTGTTCAAACGCTCCATCGGTGAAGTGACCGACATCGTCGAAAAAGAGATGTACACCTTCGAGGACCGCAACGGCGATTCGCTGACCCTGCGTCCCGAAGGCACTGCCGCGTGCGTGCGTGCCGTACTCGAGCATGGCATCACCGGCGGCGGCCAGGTGCAAAAATTGTGGTACATCGGCCCGATGTTCCGCCACGAACGTCCGCAGAAAGGCCGTTATCGCCAGTTTCACCAGATCGGTGTCGAGGTGTTCAACCTCGACGGTCCGGACATTGACGCCGAGCTGATCGTGCTGACCTGGCGCCTGTGGGGTGAGCTGGGCATCCGTGATGCGGTCAAGCTCGAACTCAACAGCCTGGGCACCAGCGAGTCCCGTGGCCGTTACCGTGAGGCCCTGGTCGAATTCCTGTCTGCACACCTGGACAAGCTCGACGAGGACAGCCAGCGCCGTCTGAAAACCAACCCGCTGCGGGTATTGGACACCAAGAACGCCGACACTCAAGCGATCCTGGTCGACGCGCCGAAGATGGCCGATTACCTCGACGACGAATCCCGCGTGCATTTCGAGGGCCTCAAGGCGCGCCTCGATGCCGCGGGCATTCCTTATGTGATCAACCCGAAGCTGGTGCGCGGGCTGGATTACTACAGCAAGACCGTTTTCGAATGGGTCACCGACAAACTCGGCGCTCAAGGCACTGTGTGTGCCGGGGGACGTTACGACGGTCTGGTAGAGCAGATGGGCGGCAAGCCGACCGCTGGCGTTGGTTTCGCCATGGGGATCGAGCGCCTGGTGCTGTTGCTGGAAACCCTGGAACAGATTCCGCAAGAGATTTCCCGTCAGGTTGACGTCTATCTCTGCGCATTTGGCGAGACCGCCGAGTTGGCTGCGCTGACGTTGAGCGAGAAAGTACGTGACGAATTGCCCAACCTGCGCCTGCAGATCAATGCCGGCGCCGGCAGCTTCAAAAGCCAGTTCAAGAAAGCCGACAAGAGCGGTGCGTTGTACGCGCTGATCCTTGGTGACGACGAAATGGCCCGGCAAGTGGTAGGTTTCAAACCCCTGCGTGGCCAGGGCGAACAACAAAGCATTGCCTGGGATGCGCTTGCTGCACACCTGGCCACCTGCGTCGTGCAGGGTTGAAGCTGTCAAACAGCCGATTTAGCGATTAAGGAGTATTGGGGTGTCGAGTACCGAAGACGAACAGCTGTCGGATTTGAAGGACTGGTGGACACGCAACGGCAAGCCCCTGGTGACGGGCGGCCTGTTGGCGCTGGTTATCGTGTTCGGCTGGCAGGCGTGGCAGAAATATCAGAGCAATCAGTCGCAGGGTGCGTCGATTCTCTATCAGCAGTTGCTGGAGACCACGCTGACGCCTGACGGCAAGCCTGACGCGGCCCGTGTTTCCGACCTGGCGGGCAAGCTCAACAGCGAGTTCGGCGGTACCGCGTACGCGCAGTACGGCAGCCTGTTCGTGGCGAAAGTTGCCGTCGACAGCGGCAAGCTGGACGACGCCGCCACCGAGCTGAAAGCCATTATCGCCAAACCGGCCAAACCGGCGCTGGGCGAGATCGCCCGTCAACGTCTGGCACAGGTTCTGGCTGCGCAAAGCAAGGCCGACGAAGCCCTGAAACTGCTGGAAGGCGATGCCGACACAGCGTTCCTGGCCACTCGCGAAGAGCTCAAGGGCGACCTGCTGGTGCAGTTGGGTCGTACCGACGAAGCGAACACGGCGTATCAAAAAGCCAAGGCGGCACTGTCGGATGAAGCGGCGGTCGGCGGCTTACAAATCAAGCTGGACGATCTGGCCAAAGGGGATGCGTGACGTGATCCGTTGGAAACATGCAGCATTGCTGGCTCTGGCCATTTTGGCCGCGGGTTGCAGCAGCAACAGCAAAAAAGAATTGCCACCGGCCGAGCTGACCGACTTCAAAGAAGAAGTGGTTCTGCAAAAGCAGTGGAGTCGTTCGATCGGTGACGGTCAGGGCGAAACCTACAACATGCTGGTTCCGGCGATCGAGGGCGATACCATTTATGCCGCGGACGTCACCGGTGTGGTGATGGCGATGGATCGCAGCAATGGCGACGTGAAGTGGGAAAAGGATCTCGAACTGCCTGTGTCCGGCGCCGTTGGCGTGGGTTACGGTCTGGTCGTTTTCGGTACAACCAAAGGCGAGATCGTTGCACTGGACTCCAGCAGCGGTGAAGAGAAGTGGCGCACGCGTGTGTCCAGTGAAGTCCTCGCGCCGCCGGCCAACAACGGTGACGTTGTCGTGGTTCAGACCCAGGACGATCGTCTGATCGGCCTGGACGCTGCCACCGGCGACCAGCGCTGGTTGTACGACAGCACTCCGGCCGTCCTGACCTTGCGTGGCACCAGTGCGCCGATCGTGACCAACCGCCTTGCGGTGGCTGGTCTGTCGACCGGTAAAGTGGTGGCGCTCGACATTTCCAACGGCGTGCCGGTGTGGGAACAGCGGGTTGCCATTCCACAAGGTCGTTCGGAACTGGAGCGTGTGGTCGATATCGACGGTGGCTTGCTGCTGTCCGGCGGTACGCTGTATGTCGCCAGCTATCAGGGTCGCGTTGCGGCACTGGACCTGGAAAGCGGTCGTCAGCTGTGGCAGCGTGATGCTTCCAGCTATGCCGGTGTAGCTCAGGGTTTTGGCAGTGTTTACGTGAGCCTGTCGTCAGGCACCGTTGAAGGTGTCGACGAGCGTTCTACCTCGGCATTGTGGAGCAATGATTCGCTGGCCCGCCGTCAGCTCTCGGCGCCGGAAGTGTTTTCCAGCTACGTAGCCGTCGGTGACATGGAAGGCTATCTGCACC
>JALYPE010000074.1 GCA_030856525.1 Pseudomonadota bacterium
TCGAGTCATAGTCTTTCCGAAGTTCACCAGTGCATGCGGCCAAGAGATTGTCGGCCATTTTTTGACACTAGCACCGGGCCACTAAAGAGCAAGAAAAGACTGACATTTTGGCAAAGCGTCAAAAAAACGTTGACTCAAAACTGACACACTCGTTTGTCTGTAAACCTACTGTTTCAGGGCACATGACCGTTTATCGCATTGTTGAAACTCTCACAAACCCTTCAAAAATGCGGGAGATCCAGCAGTGGCAAGCACTTGATGGCCAATCGCCGTCTAAACGCGCCCGTAAGTACCACTACAACATGTCATTTTGCTGACACGTTTTCCTGCGGCTGGTCTATACCCCTTTTGACAGTCCCAATTCTAATTTCTCCACCGTCTTACGAGGCACGCCAATATGGACGTGAGCGTATTTGGTACGGGCTACGTTGGCCTGATACAAGCAGCGGCACTGGCAGATGTCGGACATCGTGTCCTGTGTGTCGATATTGATCCCAACAAGATCAAACAACTGCAACAAGCGGTACCGCCGATCAGTGAGCCGGGCCTGTCCGGCACGCTGGAAGAAAATATCAAGGCCGGACGGTTGCTGTTCACCACCCAGGCCAGTGACGCCGTCGAGCATGCCGAGCTGATCTTTATTGCGGTCGGCACGCCGGCCGATGAAGACGGTTCCGCCGACCTCACCCATGTGCTCAACGTTGCCCGGCAGATCGCCAATCACATGGAGGCTGATCGAACGTTGATCATCAAGTCCACCGTGCCGGTCGGCACCGCGGACCAGGTCACCGCCACCGCCAACGAAGAACTGCAGCGTCGCGGCAAATCACTGAAGGTGCGGGTGGTCTCCAACCCGGAGTTTCTCAAGGAAGGCAGTGCCCTCGCCGATTGCATGCGCCCGGACCGGATCATCGTCGGCACCGATGACGATCTGGCCCGCGACCAGTTGACCGAGCTCTACGCGCCCTTCTGCCGCAACCGCGAAAAACTGATGTTCATGGACAACCGCAGTGCCGAGCTGACCAAGTACGCGGCGAACGCGATGCTGGCCACGCGCATCAGCTTCATGAACGAACTGGCCAACCTCACCGAATTGCTCGGCGCCGACATCGAAGCGGTGCGCAAGGGCATTGGCTCGGACCCGCGCATCGGCTACCACTTCATCTACCCCGGCTGCGGTTTCGGCGGTTCGTGCTTCCCCAAGGATCTGCGCGCGCTGCTGCACACCGCCGAACACAACGGCATGCCGCTGCGTTTGCTGCGCAGCGTGACTGATGTCAACGACAGTCAGCGTCACATTCTTTTCGGCAAACTCAAGGCGCAGTTTCCTGAAGGTCTGGCGGGCAAGTCCATTGCGATCTGGGGCCTGGCGTTCAAACCCAATACCGATGACATGCGCGAAGCGCCCAGCCGCTATCTGATGGATGCGCTGTGGGCCGAAGGCGCGAGCGTGCAGGCCTACGACCCGGAAGCGATGTCCGAATGCCGCCGCATTTACGGCTACCGCAATGACCTGCACCTGTGCGCCACCCGCGACGACACCCTGGAAGACGCCGATGCGCTGGTGATCTGCACCGAGTGGAAAAACTTCCGCGTCGTCGACTTCGACCTGCTGGCCGGCAAGCTGCGATCGAAGGTCATCGTCGACGGCCGCAACCTCTACAACCCTGAACACGTCGCAGCGGCGGGCTTGCATTACAGCGGCATCGGCCTGCGCCATTTTGCTCCTGAGGCTTTGCGACCATGAAGATACTTGTCACCGGAGCCGCCGGCTTCATTGGTGCCCACTGTGTGTTGCGCTTGTTGCGCGACGGGCACGAAGTCATTGGCCTGGATAACTTCAATGATTACTACGACCCGCAACTCAAACACGATCGCGTGAATTGGGTGCAGGAGCAGGTCGGCCCTTTCCAGCTCGCCACGCTTGACCTGGCCGATGCGTCGGCCATCGACACCCTGTTTGCCGACGAAAAACCCGAGGTGGTTATCCACCTCGCGGCACAGGCCGGTGTGCGTTACTCGCTGGAAAATCCGCGGGCCTATGTCGACAGCAATCTGGGCGGTTTTCTCAACATCCTCGAGAGCTGCCGCAATCATCCGGTCCAGCACCTGATCTACGCCTCGTCGAGTTCGGTGTACGGCGCCAACCAGACCACACCTTACTCGGTGAAGGACGGCGTCAATCACCCGCTGTCCCTGTACGCCGCGACCAAAAAAGCCAACGAGCTGATGGCGCACAGTTACGCCCACCTGTTCAACATCCCCTGCACAGGGCTGCGCTTTTTCACCGTGTACGGGCCGTGGGGCCGGCCGGACATGTCGCCTATCCAGTTCGCCCGGGCGATTGCCGAAGGCACGCCGCTCAAGCTGTTCAATTATGGCGAGCACCAGCGCGACTTCACCTACATCGACGACATCATCGAGAGCATCGCCCGCTTGATCGACCTGCCACCGCACGCCGCGCCCGAGTGGGATCGCGAGCAGCCGGACCCGTCCAGCAGCATGGCGCCGTGGCGAATCTACAACATCGGCGGTCAGCACCCGGTGGAACTCAAGGAATACCTGGCGCTGCTGGAAAAACACCTCGGACAAAAAGCCGTGGTTGAGTTGCTGCCCATGCAACCCGGCGATGTACTTAACACCTGCGCCGATGCCAGCGACCTGGCCCAGGCCACCGGTTTCCAGCCCGGTATCGCACTGGATGAGGGACTCGGGCGCTTCATTGCCTGGTTCCGCGAGTACTACCCACTGCCTATCGCCAATGCGCCGCTCGCGGCTGAACTTCAGCGGAGGAATCCATGACTGGACATGAACAAGGTGTACCGCTCCAACAGCTGCGCCGCGACAAGCGCCTGGATCCCGAGCACCGAATGCGCCTCGATACGGCGATCCACCGGCAGGGCCGTGGCTGGATGACCGGTCGCGATGGCGGCCGACCGTGGACACTGTCGCGCACCAACCGGGTGGTGGCGTGCGTGGGCGCCCTGCTGATCCTGCTGCTGATTTCACCTTTGCTGCTGGGCCTGGCGCTGGTGATCAAATTCAGCAGTCCGGGGCCGGTGATGTTTGTGCAAAAACGCACCGGCTACCGTGGTCGCAAGTTCGGCATGTACAAATTTCGCACCATGGTCGCCAACGCCGAGGAGCTCAAAGAGTCGCTGCGCCACCTCAACAAGCACGGCGCCGACGCCATCGACTTCAAGATCGACAAGGATCCGCGCATCACCCCCATCGGCGGATTTCTGCGGCGCAGCAGCCTCGACGAGTTACCGAACCTGATCAATGTAGTGATGGGCGACATGCGCCTGGTCGGTCCCCGGCCAACCTCGTTCACCAGCTACCGCTACAAGGACAATCACCTGGCTCGTCTGGCCATCTACCCCGGCATGACCGGTCTGTGGCAGATCTCCGGGCGCAGCAATATCGACTTCGACCAGCGCGTTGAGTTGGACCTCAGCTACATCGCCGAGCAGAGCTTGCTGCTTGATCTGAAGATCCTGTTGAAAACCCCCTTCAAAGTATTCAGCGGCCACGGAGCGAGTTAAATGGACGGTTCATCAGCCAAAAGCCTCACCATCGCAAACCCGAGCGAGTCCAATTTGACCTCGACTGTGCTCGATCAAGATCTGCGGATCCTATTCCTGACCGCCGCCAACCCCGGCGCGGGCACTACCACCAGCGCCCTGGCCCTGGCGAGCCAACTGGCGCAAATGAGCAGCGGCAATGTGCTGCTGGTCGACGCCAGCCACTCGGCCACCAACCTTTCCCAGCAACTCGGTTTGAGCAAGGAGCGCGGCTTGCGCGACTTGCTCTTCAACACGCAGAGCCCGCCGCTGTTGCAGGACTGTGTGGTGAACGTCTCGAGCCTGCCGTTCCACGTGATGCCCAACGGCCGCTTTGTGCGCGGTAACGAACACTTGACGCCGGAACGCCTGAGCCCGTTGCTCGACCAGCTCGGCAGCCAGTACCGCTTCGTCGTGATTGACGGCGACGCGGTGTATTCGGCCGCCGACACCCTGGTTATCAGTACCCAGGTCGATGGCGTAATTCTGGTGGTGCGCTCCGAAGACACCCGTTGGGAAGTGGCCCAGGCCGCCGTTCAACGTCTGACTCAGGCCGGCGCGAAACTGGTGGGTAGCGTCTTCAACCGACGCAAGTACTACATGCCGAAATGGCTCTACAAGAACCTGTAAGCCACCGCAAAAGGATGACGCCATGAACGCCAAAATGCTTGTCCTGCTGTTGCTGCCGCTTGCGGGTTGCACCAGCACTTCCGAAACGCAAAACATGCCGGTGAATATCCTCACCGCCGCGCCAGCCAACGCCCAGGCCACCGACATGCCCCGGGTCGAACAGACGCTGCGGCCACAGG
>JALYPE010000075.1 GCA_030856525.1 Pseudomonadota bacterium
CATGAATGTTGCTGGTACACCGCATTCGCGAGCAAGCCCGCTCCCACACTAGATCTCCGCCTGTTCCAAGGGCGTGTCCGGCCTGCCATTCTCCGCCATGTCGTAAACGCACCTTTGCGTGGCGTCCGTAGGCATTTGGCCTGTCTGCGCCGGTCATACCATCGAATCCAAAGGGCACTGCCGAAAGGTACGTGCCTCACCGAGACGAATGGCGCACCGCCGCCGCTGGGAGAGACGCGATGTTCAGCAAGCAAGACCAGATCCAGGGTTATGACGATGCACTGCTGGCGGCGATGAATGCCGAGGAGCAACGCCAGGAAGATCACATCGAGCTGATCGCGTCCGAGAACTACACCAGCAAACGCGTCATGGAAGCACAGGGCAGCGGCCTCACCAACAAGTACGCCGAAGGTTATCCGGGCAAGCGCTACTACGGCGGCTGCGAGCACGTTGACAAGGTTGAAGCCCTGGCCATCGAACGCGCCAAGCAACTGTTCGGCGCAGACTACGCCAACGTCCAGCCGCACTCCGGCAGCCAGGCCAACGCCGCGGTTTATCTCGCCTTGCTCAACGCCGGCGACACCGTGCTCGGCATGAGCCTGGCCCACGGCGGACACCTGACCCACGGCGCCAAGGTCAGCTTCTCCGGCAAACTCTACAACGCCGTGCAGTACGGCATCGACACCAGCACCGGCCTGATCGACTACGACGAAGTCGAACGTCTGGCGGTCGCGCACAAACCGAAAATGATCATCGCCGGTTTTTCGGCTTATTCGAAGACCCTGGACTTCCCGCGCTTCCGTCAGATCGCTGATAAAGTCGGCGCGTATTTCTTTGTCGACATGGCCCACGTGGCCGGTCTGGTGGCTGCTGGTCTGTATCCGAATCCGCTGCCGTACGCCGACGTGGTCACCACCACCACGCACAAAACCCTGCGCGGTCCACGTGGCGGTCTGATCCTGGCCAAGGCCAACGAAGAACTGGAAAAGAAATTCAACGCAGCGGTGTTTCCGGGCGGTCAGGGCGGCCCGTTGATGCACGTCATCGCGGGTAAAGCGGTGTGCTTCAAGGAAGCGCTGGAGCCAGGTTTCAAGACCTACCAAAAACAAGTGATCGACAACGCCCAGGCCATGGCCGGCGTATTTATCAAACGCGGCTACGATGTAGTGTCCGGCGGCACAGATAACCATCTGTTTCTGGTCAGCCTGATCCGTCAGGGTCTCACCGGTAAAGAGGCGGATGCAGCCCTCGGTCGCGCTCACATCACCGTCAACAAGAACGCAGTGCCGAATGACCCGCAGTCACCGTTCGTGACCTCCGGCCTGCGCATCGGCACCCCGGCGGTGACCACGCGCGGCTTCAAGGTGACCCAGTGCGTGACGCTGGCCGGCTGGATCTGCGACATCCTCGACAACCTCGGCGATGCCGACGTCGAAGCCGATGTTGCCCGGCAAGTGACGGCCCTGTGCGCAGACTTCCCGGTTTATCGCTGAGCGCGGTTTTGGAGTAAATGACTATGCAACGCTATTCCGGCTTCGGCCTTTTCAAACACTCGCTCAGCCATCACGAAAACTGGCAGAAAATGTGGCGCACGCCGACCCCGAAAAAGGTCTATGACGTAGTCATCGTCGGCGGCGGCGGGCATGGTCTCGCCACCGCTTACTACCTGGCCAAAGAACACGGCATCACCAATGTGGCTGTGGTCGAGAAGGGCTGGCTGGGCGGCGGTAACACCGCGCGCAACACCACCATCGTGCGCTCCAACTATCTGTGGGACGAGTCGGCGCATCTTTACGAACACGCGATGAAACTCTGGGAAGGCCTCTCGCAGGACTTGAACTACAACGTGATGTTCTCCCAGCGTGGCGTTTACAACCTGTGCCACACCCTGCAGGACATTCGTGACTCCGAGCGTCGGGTCAGCGCCAACCGCCTCAATGGCGTCGACGGCGAACTGCTCGATGCCAAACAAGTAGCCGACGAAATACCGTACCTCGACTGCTCGAAGAACACCCGCTACCCGGTGCTGGGCGCCACCGTCCAGCGTCGTGGCGGCGTGGCCCGTCACGATGCCGTGGCGTGGGGCTTTGCGCGTGCCGCCGACGCGCTCGGCGTGGACCTGATCCAGCAGACCGAAGTGATCGGTTTCCGCAAGGAAAACGGTGTGTGCATCGGCGTTGAAACCAACAAGGGTTTCATCGGCGCCAAGCGCGTCGGCGTGGTGACGGCCGGTAATTCCGGGCACATGGCCAAGCTCGCCGGTTTCCGTCTGCCGATCGAATCCCACCCGCTGCAAGCGCTGGTGTCCGAGCCGATCAAACCGATTATCGACAGCGTGATCATGTCCAACGCCGTGCACGGATACATCAGCCAGTCCGACAAGGGCGACCTGGTGATCGGCGCCGGTATCGACGGCTACAACGGTTACGGCCAGCGCGGCTCGTACCCGGTGATCGAACATACCATTCAGGCCATCGTCGAGATGTTCCCGGTGTTGTCCCGCGTGCGCATGAACCGCCAGTGGGGCGGCATCGTGGATACGACTCCGGATGCCTGCCCGATCATCTCGAAAACCCCGGTACCGAATATGTTCTTCAACTGCGGTTGGGGCACCGGTGGTTTCAAGGCGACACCTGGCTCGGGCAACGTGTTTGCCGCCAGCCTCGCCAAGGGTGACATGCACCCATTGGCCGCCCCTTTCTCCATCGACCGTTTCCACAACGGTGCGTTGATCGATGAACATGGTGCTGCGGCCGTCGCCCACTAACAGGAGAAATTTCCTATGTTGCATATCTTCTGTCCTCACTGCGGCGAACTGCGCTCCGAAGAGGAATT
Source organism: Pseudomonadota bacterium (assembly GCA_030856525.1). Classification (GTDB taxonomy): domain Bacteria; phylum Pseudomonadota; class Gammaproteobacteria; order Pseudomonadales; family Pseudomonadaceae; genus Aquipseudomonas. Next base: position 2,836 of record JALYPE010000075.1, read on the forward strand.
TCACGCGTCCGGCCAGGCGCACATCCCGCGCCCGCTGGACCCGGCCAGTTGCACCGACGAGGAGTGGGGCGACTACATGTTCTTCCGCGATAACCCGCGCGGTCTGCACCACGAGTTGTGGGATCACGTCGCCGGCTGCCGTCAGTATTTCAACGCGACGCGCGACACCGTGACCTACGAGATTCTCGAAACCTACAAGATCGGCACCAAGCCACAATTCACCGACAAGACCGACAGCCCGAAAGCGGCCGCCACGGCTCTGGGAGAGAAGGTATGAGCCAGATCAATCGCCTGTCCAACGGCGGACGGATCGACCGCAACAAAGTGCTGAGCTTCACCTTCAATGGCCAGACCTACAAAGGCTTCGAGGGCGATACCCTGGCTGCCGCGCTGATTGCCAACGGTGTCGACATCATCGGCCGCAGCTTCAAGTATTCGCGTCCACGCGGGATTTTTGCCGCTGGCACAGAAGAGCCGAACGCAGTACTGCAGATCGGCGCGACCGAAGCCACGCAGATCCCTAACGTGCGTGCCACTCAGCAAGCGCTGTATCAAGGTCTGGTCGCGACCAGCACCAACGGCTGGCCGAGCGTCAACAACGACATGATGGGGATTCTCGGCAAGGTCGGTGGCAAGCTGATGCCGCCGGGCTTCTACTACAAAACCTTCATGTACCCGCAATCGTTCTGGATGACGTACGAGAAGTACATCCGTAAGGCTGCCGGCCTCGGTCGCTCGCCGACCGAGAACGATCCGGACACTTACGACTACATGAACCAGCACTGCGACGTGCTGATCGTCGGCGCCGGCCCAGCAGGTATGGCCGCTGCACTGGCCGCTGCGCGCAGCGGTGCCCGGGTGATCCTGGCCGATGAGCAGGAAGAGTTCGGCGGCAGTTTGCTGGATTCGCGCGAAAGCCTCGACGGCAAACCGGCCGCCGAATGGGTCGCCACGGTCATCGACGAACTGAAAAACACGCCCGACGTGCTGCTGTTGTCGCGTGCCACCGTCAACGGTTACCACGACCATAACTTCCTGACCATTCATGAGCGCCTGACCGATCACCTCGGCGATCGCGCACCGATCGGCCAGGTGCGCCAGCGCGTTCACCGCGTCCGCGCCAAGCGCGTGGTGCTCGCCACCGGTGCTCACGAGCGTCCGCTGGTGTACGGCAACAACGACGTGCCGGGCAACATGCTTGCCGGTGCTGTCTCGACGTACGTGCGCCGTTACGGCGTGGCGCCGGGCAAGAAGCTGGTGTTGTCGACCAACAACGATCACGCCTACCGCGTCGCTCTGGACTGGCTCGACGCCAGCCTGCAAGTGGTAGCGATTGCCGATGCGCGCAGCAACCCGCGTGGTGCACTGGTTGAAGAGGCACGCGCCAAAGGCATTCGCATCCTGACCGGCAGCGCCGTCATTGAAGCTCGCGGTACCAAACGCGTCACTGCTGCTCGCGTTGCTGCGATCGACGTCAAAGCGCACGCCGTGACCAGCCCCGGTGAATGGCTCGATTGCGACCTGGTGGCCAGCTCTGGTGGTTACAGCCCGATCGTTCACCTGGCCTCACACTTGGGTGGCAAGCCGATCTGGCGTGAAGACATCCTCGGTTTTGTACCGGGCGAAGCACCGCAGAAACGCGTGTGCGTGGGTGGCATCAACGGCGTTTACGGCCTTGGCGATTCGCTGGCCGATGGTTTTGAGGGCGGCGCTCGCGCGGCCAGCGAGGCCGGTTTCAGCGTGGTCGAAGGCACCTTGCCGAAGGCCTTGAGCCGTCTCGAAGAGCCGACACTGGCGCTGTTCCAGGTGCCGCACGAGAAGAACTCTGCACGCGCGCCGAAGCAATTCGTCGACTTCCAGAACGACGTCACCGCCGGCGGCATCGAGCTGGCGACCCGTGAAGGTTTCGAGTCGGTCGAGCACGTCAAGCGCTACACCGCGCTGGGCTTCGGCACCGATCAGGGCAAGCT
>JALYPE010000089.1 GCA_030856525.1 Pseudomonadota bacterium
AGCTTTAGCTTTAGCTTTAGCTTTAGCTTTAGCTTTAGCTTTTAAGGTTTACGCGGGCTCAGCACCATCTGCGCCGGAATATTGCGCAACAGCTGCTTCTCCAGGTTCAGCTCGTACGCCGAATCCAGCTTTTTCACACGCTTGCTCAGCAACGTGGTCAACCACGGGAAATCCTGGTTGCGCGGTGCCTGAATGCTCACATCACACTGATAATTCACCACGTCGGCCGCGATCGCGTCCAACTGCCGTCGAAGCTTGGCCATGTCAGTAAGATTCAACGCCACCGTGGTGCTTTCTGCCGTCGGATCAATCACTTTCGCCGGCGGTTTGGCTTCGGCTGCCTGAAGCGCGGCTTCAGCTTTTTCCAGCTCGGCTTTGCGGGCTTCTGCAATGGCTCCGTTTACTCCGCCAGTCAGCGCGGGTGCCTTGGGCATCAACACCCGGGCGCGGCTCAGTGCTGTGGCGGCTGCGTTGACGTCACCTTTCTGCAGAACGATCTGGCTGCGGCGCAGATAGGCTTCAGCCAATTGACGCTGGTATTGCTCCAGGGATTGATCATTCGGTAATTCGGCCTGCAAAGCGGCCAGCTGCCCTTCGGCGGTGGCTAACTCGCTGCTGGCCAGGCTTTGCTCCAGCTGCGCGATGGCCGTGGCCCGCGCATCGGGGGCTTCAGTAGCCGCCGGTGGCGTGCTTTGGCAGGCACCCAGTAGCAGAGAAAATGCGACAAGGAGCAGATAACGGGAGGCGAACGGCTTCATTCCTGCGACTCTCTATTTGCGCAAAAAACGAGCAAGTCTACACCCCTCGACGGGGCAGAACAAAACTCAGCAAAAACAACCCGGCCGCCGCTACCACAATCGATGGGCCGGCCGGGGTGTCCTTGAACCAGGACAAGGCCAGCCCGCCACACACGGCGAGCATGCCCAGCAGGCTCGCGCCCAGGGCCATCTGCTCCGGCGACCGCGCGTGACGTTGTGCCGCAGCGGCCGGGATGATCAACAGCGAGGTGATCAACAACACACCGACGATCTTCATTGCCACCGCAATGACCACGGCGATCAACAGCATCAAAATCAGGCGCAAGGCCGGTACCGGCAAGCCTTCCACTCTGGCCAGCTCTTCATGCACCGTGATTGCCAGCAGCGGTCGCCACATCGCCACCAAGACCCCCAGAACCGCCGCGCTGCCGCCGAGTATCCACACCAGGTCGCTCGGGCTGATCGCCAGCAGGTCGCCGAACAGATAGGCCATCAGGTCGATCCGCACTTCGTGCATGAAGCTTAGTACCACCAGGCCCAAGGAGAGCGTGCTGGGTGCAAGAATTCCCAAAAGCGTGTCGGACGCCAGTGGCTGGCGCTGTTGTAAGGTGACCAGCAACACCGCCAGGAGCAGACAGCCGACGGTCACCGCCACCGTCGGACTGACGTCCAGCAGGAAGCCCAACGCCACGCCAAGTAGCGCGGCATGCGAAAGGGTGTCGCCAAAATAGGCCATGCGCCGCCAGACCACGAAGGAACCCAACGGCCCAGCGACCACCGCCAAAGCCAGACCTGCAAGCAGGGCGTAGAGCAGAAAATCAGCCATGCTTGCAGCCATCTCCGTGAACGTGGGTTTGGGCCGCCGGGGCCGTAGTGACGACCGAGCCATGCAGATCGTGGGCGTGATCGTGGTGGTGGTGATAAATCGCCAGGCTTTGCGCGTTCTTGCCGAACAGCTCGACGAAGGCTGGGTCGCCGCTGACTTGCTCAGGGTGTCCGGAGCAGCAAACGTGGCGATTGAGGCAAACCACCTGGTCGGTGGTGCTCATCACCAGATGCAAATCGTGGGAGACCATCAACACGCCACAGCCGTGACGGTCGCGCAACCGGGTGATCAGGCTGTAAAGCTCGGCCTGACCGGCAACGTCGACACCTTGCACAGGCTCGTCGAGCACCAGCAACTCCGGCTCACGCAACAGCGCCCGCGCCAGCAGCACCCGCTGCATTTCACCGCCGGATACACTTTGCACCGGACTGTCGATCACGTGCTCGGCGCCGACTTCCTTCAACGCAGCCAGGGCGCGAGCGCGGTCGACACCCGGCACCAGACGCAGGAAGCGCAGCACCGACAGCGGCAACGTCGGATCGACGTGAAGTTTTTGCGGCATGTAACCGACGCGCAACTTCGGCTTGCGCCAGACGCTGCCGTTGTCAGGTTTCAACAAGCCGAGTACGGCGCGCACCAGCGTGGTCTTGCCGGCGCCGTTGGGGCCGATCAGGGTGACAATCTGCCCCGGCTCAACGCTCAACTGAATATTATCCAGCACGTTTTGCCCGGCAAACGTGACGGTCACCTGCTCGAGACGGATCAGCGCGTTGCTCATCACGCCCCCTGGCAGCCTGAGCAGAGGCCGACCACTTCAACCGTCTGGCCTTCGACGATGAAGCCGACATCCATCGCGCTGCTGACAATGGCATCGCTGATGGATTTCTGCTCCAGCTCGATGGCGGCGTGGCATTCGCGGCAGATCAGGAACTGGCCTTGGTGCGCGTGCTCCGGGTGATTACAGCCGACAAAGGCATTCAGCGAAGAGATGCGGTGAACCAGGCCATTCTCCAGGAGGAAATCCAGTGCGCGGTACACCGTCGGCGGCGCGGCACGGCGGCCGTCCTGCTCGCTGAGCACGGCCAGGATGTCGTAGGCACCCAACGGCTTGTGACTTTGCCAGACCAACTCCAGCACTCGCCGGCGCAGGGCAGTCAGGCGCAGACCTTGACGGGCGCACAAGGCATCGGCCTCTGACAGAGCGGTGTGAACGCAATGAGAGTGGTCGTGGGGACGGCTGGCTATCGGAGTTTTTGGCATGGGCGGCGACGAGTTTTGTGAGAGACGTTATTATGTTACCCGTTCTCGCCTCTTCGAGTGGTCATCGTGTCCCGACTTTTTTCTGTGTTTGTCGCTTTTTTCGCAAGTTTTCTACTGCTTGGCTCGGCCCATGCCGAAGTCAAGGTCCTGACCAGCATCAAGCCGCTGCAGCTGATTGCTGCGGCTGTGCAAGACGGCGTGGCGATTCCGGAAGTGCTGTTGCCACCGGGCGCTTCACCCCATAACTACGCGCTGCGTCCTTCCGACGTACGGAAGGTGCAATCGGTCGATCTGCTCTACTGGATCGGTCCGGACATGGAAGGCTTCATGCCACGCGTGCTCAACGGCCGCACGTTGCCGAGTGTTACCGTACAGGATCTTCCAGGCCTGAAGCTTCGCCGTTTCGCCGAAGATAGCCACTCACATGCAGAAGAAGCCGATGACCATGACCACAATCATCGTCCTGGCACCCTGGATGCGCATCTGTGGTTATCACCGGTCAATGCTCGGGTGATCGCAGCGAAAATGGCAGCTGACTTGAGTGCTGCCGATCCCGCCAACGCATCGCGGTATCAAAACAACCTGAAAGCATTCGATGAGCGTCTGGATGCACTGGACCTGCGTTTGAAGGTGCGTCTGGCGGGGATCGCGGGCAAGCCTTATTTCGTTTTCCATGAAGCATTCGACTATTTCGAAGAGGCTTACGGCCTCAAGCACGCCGGTGTATTCAGCGTCGCCGCAGAGGTTCAGCCTGGCGCCCAGCACGTAGCGGCGATGCGCACACGATTGCAGGAAGTGGGTAAGACGTGCGTGTTCAGCGAGCCGCCGCTACGCCCACGCCTTGCGGAAACGCTGGTGGCTGGGTTGCCGGTGAAACTGGCAGAGCTGGATGCGTTAGGCGGATACACGCCGGCAACTGCTCAGGGGTATGAACAGGTGCTGGAGAAGCTGGGGAATGAGCTGGCGGGGTGCCTGGAGTCGTTGTAGTGCAGAAAATTGTGTCGACCCCATCGCGGGCAAGCCACGCTCCCACAGGG
>JALYPE010000090.1 GCA_030856525.1 Pseudomonadota bacterium
GAGCAAGCCTCGCTCCCACAGGGGCGGCGCACACAGTATTCATGTTCACCTCGGTCACTGTGGGAGCAAGGCTTGCCCGCGAAGAGGCCAGTAGCCTCAAGCACCCTTTACGGCTGGAAAGCGCCAATGAATATCGCCGGATCCACCCGCGCATCATTCAGGCTGATATTCCAGTGCATGTGCGGCCCGGTCGCACGGCCAGTCGCACCGACTTTCCCGACCACGCCCCCTCGGGCCATCTGCTGGCCGACCTTCACGTCGATCTTCGACATATGACAGAACATGCTGATGAAGCCCTGGCCGTGGTCGACAAATACCGTGTTGCCATTGAAGAAATAGTTACCGATCAAAATGACTTTGCCCGCCGCCGGCGTCTTGATCGGCGTCCCTGCAGGCACGGCGAAATCCAGGCCCGAATGCGGATTACGCTCTTCACCATTAAAGAAGCGGCGCACGCCGAACTTGCTCGACAACGGCCCGTTGACCGGTTTGTCCAGCAGCAGGTTGCTCGGCGTGTTCGGGCTGAAACTACGGTAGGCCGCGATCTGCTCCGCCAGCTCCTTCTCGATGCGCTTGAGATTGGCCGGATCAGGATTCACCTGCTGGGTGTTCTTCAGCGTGATGCGTTGCTCCGGGTACTTCTTGTTGCCCACCGTGAAACTCAGATTTTGCCCAGCGCTGCTGATCTGCTGAGTACCGGGCTTGACGGTCAGTGGCACGCCGACTATCGCCAGCCAGTTGTTCTGTTCCTTGACCACCAGCACCGGTTTGCCTTGATAGCTGGCTTTCGGCGCCTGCGCAGAAGCACCCAGATCGACCACCGCCACACCGCCCGGCACCGGCTTGTTCAGGAGGCGAGTGATGTAACTGTCAGCGTGGGCATTGAACGTCAGGCACAGCAACAACAACGGAGCAAGAAAACGCGGCATGGATCAATCCAGTAGAGAGAGGGTGACGGGCGTCAGGTGATTGTCTTCGACCCTAACGTGCAATTCGCCTTCGCCGAGACGGGCTTTCAAGCGCTGGCCATTATGGGTTTGCGCAGCGCTGCGGATCGCATGACCGCGCTCGTCGAGCAAGATGCTGTAACCGCGCGCCAGGGTGGCCAGCGGGCTGACTACTTGCAGCGTTTGCACTTGACTCTGCAAGGCCAGACGCCGTGATTTAAGCCCTTCGCGCATGGCGCGGGGCAAGCGCTCGCCGAGGCTGTCGAGGCGCTGGCGGAGCATCGCCAGTTGCCGTCCCGGATGCTGCCCGGCGAGGCGGGTTTCCAGGCGGATCAGTCGTTCGCGGCGAGTATTGAGGCTGCGTTCGAAGGCGCGGCGCATGCGCATGTCCAGATCGTCCAGACGTTGCGCCTGCTGGCGCAGACGTTCACCAGGATGGCGTAAACGGCGTGCCATGCCTTCCAGACGCAAGCGATCACGCATCAAGCGGTCGCGGATGCGCATCACCAATCGGCGATGAAGGCTTTCGACCCGGCGCACCAGATCGCTGGAGTCCGGCGCGAGCAGTTCGGCGGCGGCGGACGGTGTCGGTGCGCGGACGTCGGCGACGAAATCGCTGATCGACACATCGGTTTCATGGCCGACGGCGCTGACAATCGGCGTCATGCAGGCATCCACCGCGCGGGCCACGGCTTCTTCGTTGAAACACCAGAGGTCTTCCAGCGAGCCGCCGCCACGGGCCAGGATCAGCGCATCGAAGCCTCGGGCATCGGCGAGTTTCAGCGCACGGACGATCTGCGCGGTGGCTTCGCGGCCTTGCACGGCGGTCGGGATCAGCGTCAGTTGCACTTGCGGTGCCCGGCGGCGGAACACGCTGATGATGTCGCGAATCACCGCGCCGGTGGGCGAACTGATGATGCCGATGCGCTGCGGGTGCGCCGGCAGCGGCACTTTGCGGTCGGCGCTGAACAGGCCTTCGGCGCTGAGCTTTTCTTTCAGCGCATCAAACGCCAGACGCAATGCGCCATCACCGGCAGGCTCGACGGTGTCGAGGATCAGCTGATAGTCACCGCGCCCTTCGAACAGCGAAACCTTGCCACGAACCTTGACCGCCAGACCGTCCTTCAGCGCCTGACGCACCCGCGCAGCGTTCTGCCGAAACAGTGCGCAACGCACCTGGGCACCGCTGTCCTTGAGGGTGAAATACACATGGCCGGACGCCGGGCGGGCGAGGTTGGAGATTTCGCCTTCGACCCAGATATTGCTGAACACGTCTTCCAGCAACACCCGCGCGCGGCCGTTGAGCTGGCTGACGGTGAGCACTTCACGGTCCAGGCCGAGTCTTGCAAAGGGATCTTTAATCATGGGAGGCAGTTTAAAGGTAATTTCCTGCGTAATGCACGCCCACGCCGCAGCGGCCGAAAGCTGTGATCTTTTGACCTTGTTTAGCGCTGATCTGTGGCAGCCGTGGTGTGCTGAGTCTGTTTTCGGTTGCAGGTGTGTACGCGCAACTACGCTTATTGCTGTTGGCGGTGTGCTGGTCGCCGACGATGGTCTCATTGGGCGGCATTAGAGTACTTGACCTCAGTGTGTCAGCCATTAAGCTGCCGCCCGCGCTGACGCCATCGCGGGCAAGCCACGCTCCCACAGGG
>JALYPE010000113.1 GCA_030856525.1 Pseudomonadota bacterium
ATTGCTCTATGACGGTAGCTCTGTGGTGCATTTTGATCGCGATTTTCCTGCCTTATGTATGCACGGTCGTGGCCAAGATCAGTGGCGGTTTCAGGATCAAGGACAACCATGATCCACGGGATTTCATGGAATCGCTGAACGGTCTGGGCCGACGCGCGCACGCCGCGCAATTGAACAGTTTTGAAGTGACACCGGCATTTGCTGCCGCGGTGATCGTTGCGCACCTGGCGGGCAACGCGGAGCTGGTGACGATCAATGTGCTGTCTGTGGTGTTTATCACCAGCCGCTTGCTCTACATCATTTGCTATCTGGCGGATTGGGCGATTTTGCGCTCGCTGGTGTGGTTTGTGGGTATGGGGTTGATTGTGAGTTTGTTTGTGGTTTCGGCTTGAAACAGCTGCTCTGTTAGTGGTGGCCCCTTTGCGAGCAAGCCCCCTCCCATAGGTATTGCGTAAATCCTGTGGGAGCGGGCTTGCTCGCGAAAGCTATCTATCTAACCCTGCCGCACTCAAGGCTTGGCTTTCACCGCATCAGCCACCTGAGGCACTTGCGGTAACGCCGCGCCTTTGGGCCACAGCATCCAGATCTGCCCCTGCTGTTTCATGTCGCCGGCCAGCTGACCGGCCGCCTCACCGGTACCCCAGAACAAGTCTGCACGAACCTCGCCGGTAATCGCGCCGCCCGTGTCCTGAGCCGCCACCGGTCTTACCAGCGCGGTGCCATCCGGTTTGGTGGTGGACAGCCACAACAGACTGCCCAGTGGTATCACCTTGCGATCCACTGCAGCGCTGTATCCCGCCGTCAGCGGCACGTTCAATGAGCCGCGAGGGCCTTCGTTGCTGTCAGGGTTTTGCGTGAAAAACACGTAGCTCGGATTGCTGCCGAGCAGTTCGGGAATGCGCGATGGATTGGCCTTGGCCCAGTCGCTGATCGCGCCCATGGTCACGTCTTCTTTCTTCAATTCGCCTTGCTCGATCAGCCAGCGGCCGATTGGCCGATAAGGATGGCCATTCTGATCCGCATAGGCGATGCGCAACTGCCGGCCACTGTCGAGCTGGATTCGGCCAGAACCCTGAATCTGCAGGAACTGCAGGTTCATTGGATCGGTCAACCACGCAACCACGGGCGCCTTCACGCCTTGGGTTCCGATGGTCGTCGCGTCGTCGTAAGGTTTGAGCACGCGGCCTTCGAGTCGCCCGCGCAGGCGTTTGCCTTTCAGCTCCGGATAAATGCTGTCCAGCGAGACAATGATCATGTCTTCCGGCACCCCGTACACCGGAATGTTGGCGACGCTGGTCTGGGTCAGGCTGCCGGGGTAAACCGGCTCGTAGTAACCGGTGATCAAGCCGTTGGGGTTGTCCTTGGCGGCGCGCAGACCGTAGACATCGAGGTTCTGTTTGAGGAAGCCGCGAATGTCGTTGGCGGTCTGCGGCACATTGGCGGCGGCTGCACAGGTCGCGCCCCAGACCGGGTCGGCCTTGAGTCGGGTGCAGGCGCTGCGCCACGAACCGAAGCCGGCAACCAGGTCTGCGTCGGTCACCGCTGGCAGAGCTTCCCAAGTGGCGCTGGCATAGGTCGCCAAGGCGTGGGTTTTTGGTTTTTCGGGATCGCCACCGGTGCAGCCTGCGAGAACGGCCACCATTGGGAAAGTCCAGGCGAGGTTGGGGCGCCATGCCCTGAAACGGCTGTTCATGGAGTAATTCCTTAGTCGGTCGCGTGAGCGCTCCATGCGCTCAGACAACCCGTAATGATAATAGGGCTATTGGTGTTTGCCGGTGACGCGAGGATACTGGCGGCCGTTTCCGTGACCAGAAGCCACCATGACTTTTAAAAGAATGTCCGTTGTATTGCTGGCCTGCCTGACGCTGTCTGCGTGCGGGGGTGTCGACCCCAATTCGCCGCTGGGCCAGCGCAAAGCGATCTTCAAGCAGATGCTCAAAACCGGTGAAGACCTTGGCGGCATGTTGCGTGGGCGCATTGCCTTCGACGGTGCAAAATTCGTCGACGGCGCGGTCAAGCTTGATGCGTTGTCCCGTGAGCCGTGGAAACATTTTCCGCAGGTGCGCGAGGAAGATCACACCAGCGCCACGGATGATGTCTGGGAGAAGCAGGCGCGCTTTCAGGAAATGGCCCGCAATCTTGAGGTTGCCACCGGTGAACTGGTGATCGCCAGCAAGGTGCAGCCTTACAAGGTCAGCAACCTGGGGCCTGCAGTGCAGAAAGTCGAAGATGCCTGTAGCGCGTGCCATAAAGAGTTTCGCGATCATTGATAGGCAATACATTCCTGGGGCGAAGGGGTTTTAGCGAAACGTCGCGCCGCCCCGTTGGGCTGCGAAGCAGCCCCAGAGCGCGGCTATTCAGCAGACCGCATTTGCCGGGTACGAGCGCTGTACCGCTGACGGGGGCAAGCCCCTCGCCACACAACTCGCTCACATCGGAGTTTACTTATCCAGTTCGTCTAGTGCTTTCTGCAATTCCTTGCGCGACTCGGCGAGTTTGTCTTTGCGTTTGTTGATCCGCTCCGGATCGCCTTTCTTCATCGCTTTGTCGAGGTCTGCCTGACGTTCGCTGACTTCGTGCTTGGCGTCGAGCACCTTGTTTTCACGTTCTTTCTTCAACGAAGCGTCGGTGCAGTGGGTGGTGACTTCGCTCAGCGCCTTTTCCAGGCCTGCTTGCTGCTCGGTGTTGCCGTGGGATTTGGCCTGCTCGATCTGAGTGACGATGGCCTGCTTCTTGGCGGCGCAACCGGTGAGGGCCGGGGCTTCTTCCGCGGCCAGTAATGGAGTGGCCAGCACGCTGCAAAGGGTCAACAGGGCAAGCGGTGAAAATCGTTTCATAAAAACTCCATGTGAAAGGCAGTCGGATCGCTTTGCGATGGGCTGTTTGAGCTCATCGACAGCAATGGGTTCCCGGTTGGTCGGCGTCGGCGGCGGTTAAAACCCGGCGACCCCGGCCACTCTTAATGTTTCGCTCAACGCCACAACCTGCGGGTCGCGGAAAAACGCCCGCAACTGCGCTGCGCGTCCCGGGCCGATGCCGACCTCGGCTTGCCACTGCTCGCTGGATCGCTGAGCCAGTGCCTGCCACGAATCAGCCAGCGCCGCCTGACCGGTCGGCGGCAAACCCAAGGCCCGGAGCCACTGTTCGAACGGGCGTTGTCGCGCATCGTTGAAACTGTTCCAGAGGCGGGCACTGCTGTGCTCGCCGAAGCCATCAATGGTAGCAAGCTCTTGAACATCGAGGGCCAACCAATCAAGCAGGCCGTTCAGGTGGCCTGTTTCTAAAAGTTTCTCCCAGGTGCCCGGCCCGACATGAGGCAAGGCTAGCCCTTTCTTGCCGCTGAGCCAGGTCAAGCGTGCGAGGAATTGGCTTTCGCAGCCGGGCGTGGGTTGCCAGCAGCTTAAGGGATGGAAGTCGGCCGCCGCAGGCGCGTCCAGGTCGGGGCGTTCGGCGGCTCGCAGGACGACGCCGTCGAGCCTTGGGATGGTCAGCCCCGCCAGACTGATGGACACCTGATCGCCGGGGCGAACATCCAGTTCCGCCCAGCGTCGCAGCGAGCTGACACTGACGCGTTTGATCTGTCGGTCGTCCAGCGTGAGCGGTTTCAGTTCGAGCACCGGGGTGATACGGCCAGTTCGACCGACCTTGAAATTGACCTTGCGCACCTCGGCCAGCGCCTGGGCGTAGGGGTATTTCCAGGCGACCGCCCAGTAAGGCGCCTTTGCCTGCCAGCGTTCGGCGGATGGTCGTTGGCTCTGGCGCAGGACGATGCCGTCGGTGGCGAAGGGCAGGGGCGAGCGATACCAATAATCGCGCCAGTGCTCAGCGTCGGCAAAATGCTTGATCGGTCGAGCGTATTGCGCGGTGTTTGCGAATCCCATTTCAACCAGCGCCGCTGCGCGCGCGGGCATGCTCGCCGGTCCTTGCGGCCAGTCCCAGGTAAACAAGCCGATGCCGTCAGCCTGTGCGGGCGGCAACACGTTGCGTGCCATCAACCCGGCTACGGTGGAGCGCGCATTCAGGCTTCCGCTGCGGGCCTGTACGTGCTCGCTCAGGCGCCAGTAGAGCTCGCCTTGCACCAGCAGATCCAGGGGTTGAGACAGCGTTTGCGGGATCGCCGCGATCTGCCGCGCCGAAGCGGTCCAGTCCTGACCATTGATCCCGTCGCCCCGACTGATCGCCTGATGCAGCACGCCGCCGCGATAGATCAGCGTCACCGCCACGCCGTCGATTTTCGGCTGGACCCAGACGTCGTTGCGATCGCGCAGCCAGTCTTTGACAGCGCGCCCATCGCGCAACTTGTCCAGGCCAGTGTGAGCGATGGGGTGCGCAACGGTGCCGCCGGCGGTGCGCAAGGGATCGCTGAAGTGTTCCATGTTGAAACATCGACGCCATTCGCTCAGCCGTGCGCGAGTTTGATCGTAGAGTTCATCGGCAATCAGGGACTGGCCATCGCGGTGGTAGCTGTCGTCCCAGTGGTTGATTTGCTGTTGCAGAGCGCTGATTTCCTGGGTGGCGCGGGCTGAGGGCCAGTCGGGGCATTCGTCGGTGTTGGCGTTGACGGTCGGGACAGTGAGCGCCAGCAGGGCGAGGAATAAGCGCAGGTACGGCAGCATCGAGAGCATCCTTGCTCAGTGGGATGCCTGAAGGTTAGTCAGGATTTTTTGCTCGGTGCGGCAGGTGTTTTGCCTGGTGTTTCAACTTTGACCCAATAAAAAGCCCCACACGGCGAACCGTGCAGGGCTTTGGGTACCGCCGGGGAAATCTTACAAACCGGCAGCAGCACGCAGCGCGTCGGCGCGGTCGGTTTTTTCCCAGGTGAACGTGGTGAACGTGTCGTCGCCAACGGTCTTGGTCGCCGGGGTGCGGCCGAAGTGGCCGTACGCTGCGGTTTCCTGGTACATCGGGTGCAGCAGGTCGAGCATGGTGGTGATTGCGTAGGGACGCAGGTCGAACACTTCGCGAACCAGTTTGACGATTTTGTCGTCACTGATCTTGCCGGTGCCGAAGGTGTTCAGCGAGATCGACGTAGGCTGAGCCACACCGATCGCGTAGGAAACCTGAATCTCGCAACGCTCGGCCAGGCCGGCCGCGACAATGTTCTTGGCCACGTAACGACCGGCGTAAGCGGCCGAGCGGTCAACCTTCGATGGATCCTTGCCGGAGAACGCGCCGCCGCCGTGACGGGCCATGCCGCCGTAGCTGTCGACAATGATCTTGCGACCGGTCAGACCGCAGTCGCCCACCGGGCCGCCGATGATGAACTGGCCCGTCGGGTTGATGTGGAACTGGGTGTCCTTGGACAGCAGCTCGGCAGGCAGCACGTGCTTGACGATCAGTTCCATCACGCCTTCGCGCAGGTCTTTGTACGACACGTCCGGGTTGTGCTGGGTCGACAGAACCACTGCGTCGATACCGACAACCTTGCCGCCTTCGTAACGGCACGTCACTTGCGATTTGGCGTCCGGGCGCAGCCATGGCAGCAGGCCGGATTTACGCGCTTCGGCTTGCCTTTGCACAAGCTGGTGCGAGAACGTGATCGGAGCTGGCATCAGCACGTCGGTTTCGTTGCTGGCGTAGCCGAACATCAGGCCCTGGTCGCCGGCACCCTGATCTTCAGGCTTGGCGCGGTCGACACCCTGGTTGATGTCAGGGGATTGCTTGCCGATGATGTTCATCACGCCGCACGTCGCGCCGTCGAAGCCGACGTCGGAGCTGTTATAGCCGATGTCGAGAATCACGTTACGCACGATCTCTTCCAGGGCGACCCAGGCCGACGTGGTGACTTCACCAGCGATGATTGCCACGCCGGTTTTCACCAGCGTCTCGCACGCCACGCGGGCGAACTTGTCTTCGGCAATGATGGCGTCCAGCACCGCATCGGAAATCTGGTCGGCGATTTTGTCCGGGTGCCCTTCGGACACGGACTCGGAGGTGAAGAGGGAGTATTCGCTCATCTCGATTTTTTCCTGAATTTACCGATGGTGAGTGTCGCCAGCCGGTCGCTGAAAATGGCGGACCTGGATCTGGAAACCATTACGTAAGCCTACATACAGGCTTTCCCCGGGAACGAGTCCCGCAGCGGTGGCCCAACGGGCCAAATCGTCCTGTTCAAACCCCAACCACAGATCACCGCAGGCCTCCCTGGCCCAACTCTGGTTGTGGCTACATAACTCTGTCACGAGCAGGCTACCGCCCGGTTGCAGCAAGGTGGCCATGTGCTTGAGCGCTTCGGCCGGTGCGGCGAAATGGTGCAGCACCATATTCAGGACGACGCAATCGGCCTGCAGATTAACCCCGTTCAATGCATCGGCCAGTTGCAGGCTGACGTTAGCCAGCGCTTGCCGATCGCAGACCTGACGCGCCAGTTCAAGCATCGCCGGGCTGTTGTCCAGCGCCGTGACATGGCGGAAGCGGCGGGCCAGTTCCGGCAGAAAAGCGCCGTCGCCCGGCCCGACTTCGATGGCCGTCGCGCCGTCGCCGAAACTCAGCTTGTCGAGCAATGCCACCACGCTGTCGCGGTACTGCG
>JALYPE010000125.1 GCA_030856525.1 Pseudomonadota bacterium
ACTCGACAGCTCCTACAGAGGGGAGTTGGCCGTGTGGATTACAACACCAGATTTGGCAACCACAACGACAGTGCCGGGATGTAGGTCACGGCCAGCAGCACCAGGAACAGCACGCCGTAGAACGGCAGCAGTGCTTTTACGGTGCTTTCGATACTGACTTTACCCACGGCCGACCCCACAAAGAGCACCGCGCCCACCGGCGGTGTTATCAATCCGATCCCCAGGTTCACCAGCATGATCATGCCGAACTGCACCGGGTCCACGCCAATACCCAGAATCACCGGCATCAGGATCGGCGTCAGGATCAGGATCAGCGGCGCCATGTCCATCACCGTGCCGAGCAACAGCAGCATGACGTTGATGCACATCAGGATCACGTAACGGTTGTCCGACAGGGTCAGGAACATCGTGGTGATTTTCGCCGGGATCTGCATCAGCGTCATGATGTAGCCGAAGCTCGCCGCGAAGCCGATCAGGATCATCACAATCGAAACCGTGCGTACCGTGCGGTGCATCAGTTTCGGCAGTTCGCTCCACTTGTAATCACGGTAGATGAACATGGTCACGAAGAACGACCAGAGCACTGCAATCGCCGCCGATTCCGTTGCGGTGAAGATCCCCGAGAGAATGCCGCCGAGGATGATGACCATCGCCATCAGGCCCCACAAGGCTTCGCCGCAGATCTTCAGCGCCTGGCGCATCGGAATCACTTCGCCTTTAGGGTAGTTGCGCTTTTTCGCGAAGATCAGGCACAACACCATCAGGCACGCGCTCATCAACAGGCCGGGAACGATACCGGCCATGAACAGCGAGGCAATCGACACGGTGCCGCCCGCTGCAAGCGAGTACAGCACCGAGTTGTGGCTCGGCGGCGTCAGCAACGCTTGTACCGAACCGCTGACCGTGACCGCGGTGGCGAAATCCCGTGGATAGCCACGTTTTTCCATTTCCGGGATCAGCACCGAACCTACCGAGGCGGTGTCCGCGACCGAGGAACCAGAGATCGCGCCAAAGAACGTCGACGCCATGATGTTGACCAGCGACAAACCGCCGCGCACAAACCCGACCAGCACACCGGCAAACGCCACCAGCCGTCGCGACATGCCGCCCTCGGCCATGATCGCGCCCGCCAAAATGAAGAACGGAATCGCCAGCAGAGAGAACTTGTTCACACCGCCGGCGACTTGAATCATCACCGCCTGGAACGGAATATCGATCCACCACGCGCCAATCAGGGCGGCAAGGCCCAGGGCATAAGCGACCGGCATGCCGATCACGATCAATGCGATAAAACTGCCCAACAGAATCAGAGCGTCCATTTATGCGGCACCTTCGCTTTCTTCAACCAGGTCGAAACGCACGACCCGCCGGTTGCTCTGGTCACCGAGCAAGAGTTTTTCCAAAACAAAGATCAGCGTCAGCAAACCGCCAACCGGGATCGGCATGTATGTGATGCCCACGCGCAGGGTGGGCAGGGCGCTCATGAACTGGTTCCAGGTCGACATGCAGAGCTTGGCGCCCCAAATGGTCATGAACAGGCAGATGGTGGCCATCAACACTTGCGAGACGATGCTCATGGTGTTGCGCAGCTTGGGCGACATGCGGTCGGTCACCATGGCCACGGCCATGTGCGCACCGGCGCGATAACTGGCGGCGGCACCGATGAAGGTGAACACCAGCATCATCAGGATTGCTACAGGCTCCGGCCAGCTCGAGCCGGTGCCGAGGACGTAGCGAGCGAAAACGCCCCAGGGAATGATTAACGCGATGGCTAACACGGACAGACCGGCCACCCAGATGCAGGACATGTAGATCCTGTCGTTAATACGCAGCAGCAAATTCTTCATCGGGTTCCACCGTAACCGGGCGCACGCTGACTGACATCCGTATCAGCGGCGCCGGGCCTGTTTGATTGCTATAGAGATTTATTGAACGGCTTCGATACGCTTGATCAGGTCAGCGTATGGCGCGCCGTATTTCTCGCGAATCGAGGCGGTCGCTTCGCGGAAAGGCGTCTTGTCGACAGTGATGAACTCGACACCGGCAGCCTTGAGTTTCTCTTCGCTACTGGCGGATTTGGCGTCCCACAGCGTACGTTCCTGGGCCTGTGCGGCTTTGGCGGTTTTCTTCACCAGTGCCTGTTGGTCCGGAGTGAGTTTTTCCCAGGTGATTTTCGACATCACGATCGGCTCAGGCAGGATCAGGTGGCCGGTCAGGCTGTAGTACTTGGCGTTCTGGTAGTGGTTGTGTTCAAGCATCGTTGGCGGGTTGTTTTCCGCGCCGTCGATAACGCCGGTTTGCAGGGCACTGAAGATTTCACCGGTGTCCATCGCGATGCCGTTACCGCCCATGGCGTTGATGGTTTCGATGAACATCGGGTTGCCTTGTACGCGGATCTTCATGCCTTTGAGGTCGGCGAGGCTGCGTACCGGTTTTTTCGTGTAGAGATTGCGCGTGCCGCCGTCCATCCAGGCCAAGGCGACCAGGCCGAATTCGGAATCGGTGATCCGGTCGAGGATCGCGTCGCCGACGTCACCGTCGATGACCGCGCGCATGTGCGCCTGGTCGCGGAAGATGAATGGCATGTTGAACACGTTCACATCAGGCACCACGGGGCCAACAATGCCGAGACTGACGCGAGCCATCTGGATGGCACCGACCTGCATCTGTTCGATGACTTCCTTTTCCGAACCGAGCACGCCGCCGGGGAACATTTTGACGGTCAGTGCGCCGTTGCTGTCGGCCGTGAGGGTTTTGGCCATTTGCTCTTCCGCCACCACGGTTGGGTAACCCTTGGGGTGGATGTCGGCAATTTTCAGTTCCAGCGCGTGAGCGACGCTGCTGAAGGTGAAGGCCAGCGGGAGTGCAGCGGCGAGCAAAGTGCGTTTAAAGCCCATGAGGGTGTCTCCAGTGTTGTTATTTTTTTTGTGTTCATACAAGGCGCAGCGGTGGAGCAGTGTCGCTAGGGATTGAAAACAGGTTCAGTCAGACCTTTCACGCCAGGGTTGAGGGCGAACACGCCGCCCGCCAGGGACTGTTCATCCTGATCGTCACCAGGACGGATCGAGGTCACGAACAAGGTGTCCATGCGGCTGCCGCCAAAGGCGCACATGGTCGGTTTTTTCACCGGCACTTCCAGCGAGCGGTCGAGGCGGCCGTCCGGGGTGAAACGGTGAATCAGTCCTGCATCGTTGGCGCAGATCCAGTAGCCACCTTCGGCATCGACCGCAGCGCCGTCGGGGCGACCGGGGAACTGATTCATGTCGACAAACAGCCGACGGTTGGACGGCTTGCCGCTGTCGATGTCGTAATCGAAGGCCCAGATCTGTTGAATCAGCGGGTGCGAATCCGACAGGTACATGGTTTTGCCATCCGGGCTGAAGGCCAGGCCGTTAGGCACGATGAAGCCGTCGAGTTGCGCAGCAATCGGTCCTTGCTGCCTGGCGCTGTAGCGATACAGCGCGCCGTCGGCGGCATTGGCGCCCATGTTCAGCACCATGCTGCCGGCCCAGAAACGGCCCTGACGGTCGCAGCGGCCATCGTTGAGGCGCATGTCGGGACGTGCGTGATCCACGTGTGCCAGCGGTTCGCTGTCGAGGCTGCCATCGTTGTTCGGGCGCAGACGGAAGAAGCCGGTTTCCATGCCCGCCACCCAGCCGCCATCGCGGTGACGTGTCAGGCAGGCGAGCATCTGCGGGGCGGTCCACGCGTGAACGTGGCCACTCTCAGCGTTCCAGCGTTGCAGGCCGCCGGCCGGAATATCCACCCAGTACAGGGCATTTTCCTCGGGCACCCAGACCGGACTTTCACCGACCGCATTACGGGCATCGACAATCAATTCAGCGTGCATGGCAACTCATTCCCTGGGTTTTTATTGTGGGGATCGGTGCGGGTTCAGTCGCCAAACGGGCCGGCCGCGCAGAAAGCGCCGCCCTGATAGACCCGGGCCGGATCATCAGCGGCCGGCATCGGCTGGGCTTCGACCTTGTCGCGGAACACTTCGGAGCTGTCCTTGGGCTCGAACCCGAGCAGCGCCGCGTGGCGGTTATCCCACCAGACGTCCTTGTTATTCGACATGCCGTACACCACGGTATGGCCGACGCCCGGAGTGACCAACGCACGTTCGAGCAATTGCGTCAGATCGCCGAAGCTCAGCCAGGTGCTCATCATCCGGCGGTTTTGCGGTTCCGGGAACGACGAGCCGATGCGGATGCTGACGGTCTCGATGCCATAACGGTCGAAGTAGAAAGAGGCCATGTCTTCGCCGTAGCATTTGGACAAACCGTAGTAGCTGTCCGGGCGGCGAGGGGAGAGGGCATCGATCACTTCATCCTGTTTGTAGAAGCCGATGACATGGTTGGAGCTGGCGAAAATCACGCGCTTGACGCCATGCCGGCGCGCCGCTTCGTAAATGTGAAAGAC
>JALYPE010000137.1 GCA_030856525.1 Pseudomonadota bacterium
AGACCGTCCTGTGCTGTGCGCAAGTCGCGGGTGCGCTCTTCCACCAAGTGTTCAAGTTCTTCGCGGCTGCGCTGGCGCATTTTCGCCAGGCGCCAGCGCTGGTTAAGGAACAGCAACAGAAACACCAGCGCCAGCCATGAGCCGGCGGCGGCCAACGCGGCGTTGCGGACGTCTTCGAAGGCGACTTGCGGCCGGCGCAGCAAATGCAGCGTCCAGCCTTCGGCGGCCAGTGGCGCTGATTCCCAGAGGTAGTCGGCGCTGCCGTCCGGGCCTTCGACCCGCGCCAGATCACTGTTGTCGTCAAAGCGCCGCAGCGACTCGAACTGCAACGGCGTCAGGGTTTGCTTATCGTATTGGCGAGTGGCTTTAAGTTCGGCGTGATCGCTGTCGCTCAGCGGTTTCAACAGGCGATAGCGCCAGCCCGGCTGGTTCGCGATGAAGATGATCCCGCGTGCGTCGCTGACCAGTAACGTATCGCTGCCCTGACGCCATTCGCGCTCCAGTTCCGGGAATTCCAGTTTGACCACCATGGCACCGAGGAAGCGGCCATCGTCGGCAGTGACTGCACTGGAGAGAAAGTACCCGGGAATTCCGCTGGTCACGCCGACCGCGTAAAAACGCCCGGTGCCCTGGGTTCGGGTTTGGCTGAAATAGGGGCGAAAGGCGTAGTTGTGACCGACGTAGCTGCTGGGCAGCCGCCAGTTGCTCGCCGCGATGGCCAGGCCGGTGCGATCAAGCAGTTCCAGGGTCGAAGAGGCGGCCGCGCCGTTGATTTTCTCCAGTTTGCGATTTAATGCGTCCTGCTGATCGGGTGACAACGGGCCGTTGAGCGCCGAGCGCAATTCCGGGTCCAGGGCAAGCACGGCGGGGAGGGCGCGATAGCGTTCGATCAGGGTGTGCAGCGAAGTGGCATACAGGCCCAGTTGCTGACTGGCGCGGGCGGCATCTTCCACCAGCGCCTGGCGCTCGGCATGGCGGATCGCCAGGGTGGCAGCGAGGGCTGCACCGGCGAGAATAATGAAGGTGTAAAGCGTAAGGCGCAGGTTTCTGGAAGTCGGCAGCATGCGGTGAACAACAGCGCAGAGAGGGGCGAGCACCATAGCATGCGAGACGTTCTCCCGGTTTGCTCACCCCGGTTTACGCTGCGCATTGATCACTTCGCCGGCAAAGGCACAGCTATCGATGATGGGTAGACTTCGTTCAGCTTTACAGTCCGGCCCGATCCATTGCCTCGCGCGTCAGTTTTTTGAGCAGTGCTTCCCGGTGTTCAACAAGGGTGTTGAAGTCTCTGTCAAAGTTTGCGGCTGACATCGCCTGACCGGTAAACACTTCACTGACCGGTTTACCCAGTTGTGCAGCCAGAACGTGCAATGTTTCCTTCAGCGAATCTCGTGTCTCCCGCGGCAGGTTTTTTGCGTTCACCCATCGTTTCTGCGCCGCCTGCAGGTCAATCAGCCAACCGGTTTGACGCCCGTACTCTTTGAACGCTCGTCGGTTGGCGCCTGTGATGTGTTGCTTCCAGAACGACTGGTCAATAATAGAGTCTCTCAGCAAATCTCCTTGTTCAAGGAACAACACCCTCTCGAAGGCCAGTTCGATCATGTCGGGAGTAACACCCGTCATTGCGGGAAAGTTCATGCCCCTGGACTGCCACGGCAGGTCCAAACGATTCGCCAGTGCGGTCGTGTAGGCCAGATGCACTTCCACTTCGTCAATGGTGCCATTCACATTGCCGTCTTCATCCACTGTTCTGAACGTCTCGCCGTTGGCCTCTCGCTCACGAATCGAGCCTCTAGCGATGCGACTGAGTTCATCGAGGCGGGATTTGCCTTTTGCCACTCGCAACAGCTCGGTTTCTACCAGACTTTTATTAACCAGGGCATAGGCTTCATGGATGAGCACTTCGATCCCCATACTGTTAAACAGCTGTGCTGCCGCATCGACACACGTGGAAGGTGCCGTAGCCATCAGGAAAAGTCTTTCTCTCAACGTCGTATTTTCACTGGCGGCCTCGAGCATTCGCCACACCTTCCGGGTGAGGTCCGTTTTATACGCGTGGGTGTAATCCTGCGACTCGGGCAGCTTGCGGATCTCGTTGAAAAAGGGCTCGCTGCCTGGCTCGGCTTCCAGCGCCTCCCAGGTGTCCAGTTTTTGCCTGCGCTGTTCGGGGGAGAAATGATCAAGCCAAAAAACGCTGTCCAGTTCACTTCGCAGTGAGTGTTGGCGCGACGGGGCAAGACCGACCGACTCAATGTATTCGTCCAGACGCTGCAGGTTTTGCGCTGAAAGCGCATCACGGCTGAGCAGGGTGCGCGCCAGAATCTCCGCTCGCGCGGAGCCTGGTGCCACCTCGGGAATCACCGTGAGCGGGTTATTCTGCAGGCCGAGATAAAAATTGCGCGGCCGCGGTTGACCGAAGATCCCGACGGGCCAGGTTTCGATGCCGGTGTTTTCCAGGTACAGGCCTTCCAGTCGCGGCATCCGGCTGACATCGGGCACTCGCCCGAGGGGGCTGTTCACGAACGCCAGGTGTTCGAGGTGGATCAGTTCTCTCAATTGCCCAACCGCTTGCGGGGACAGCGTGATGGGGTTGTCGCTCAGCGCCAGACCTCGAAGATGGGGCATGTCATAGACTTCAGCCGGGATGGCTGTCAGGTGATTGTTACGCATCAGCAGGCTTCGAACCGAGTTGAAGTTTTTCAGAAAGCCGGCTTCTGCGTTACTGAACCCGCTATTTGATAAGTCGAGCAACGCGACGTGGCTGAAGTCTGCTTTCAGTTCGGGCAGGCTCTTGAGCAGGGTATTCAGTGGAAGATCCCGCAGAACCAGATGTTGACCGAGCGGGTTGCCACTTTCATCTGCAAGTACATCTGTCGTCCTCTGCCAACATTGCGTGAGGGCGCGGGCGAGTGACTGTCTGCCGGATCGTTCGTTGCGAGCTTCAGCAGTCCTGGGAGGGTATTCGGTCGGCGAGCGTAGCCAGGCGCCCAGATCGCGGATCATTTCTGCCAACTCACGTTCGAGCCTGGTGACGAGTTGCAGGGCTTGCGCTGGCGTCCCTGATGACTCAGCGAAGGTGCTGATTTCCTCGCTGGAGAAATCAGGGTAAAGGTCATGAATTCGCTGTTCCAGGGTCGGCAACTGTCCCGTAGCGGGTTGATCCATAGCCTCATCGCCGGGGCCTTTGAGCAACCGAAGCGTTTCCTTCTCAGCAGTCTTGCTCTGTAGAGGTTCTGCGAGAATGGTCCTGAGTTCGCTATGAGGCAACGGCTTGATCGTCAAGGCCTGCCGCAATGCCGGGCCTTGACCCATGGTGTAGCCCAAGGCATCCCGTTCGGTATCCGGCAATGCACGTAGAATCGATTCGAAAACGTCGCTGGCCCCATGCAGGTGGTTGTCTTGCGCATCCCGGGCTTCGTACTGGCCGTCCGCACGCCTGATCAAGACTTTGCGTTCCGGAGCGTCCGGGTCGCCAATGCTATTGCGCAGTGGACCGTCAAACGAGTGCTCGCGGATTTCGATACGCACCTGATTTGACCATCCAGGCTGTAGCCTGAGTGAGTTCAACAACATCGTTTCCGTATCCGCAGTGCCGAGCTCATTCAGATACAAACCTTCATAGGCGCGCGATACACGCGTTTCAAGCTGGAGTTTTCGTAACCATTCTTTCAAGCGCAATGGCACTCGGGCCTGGGTATTCATCTGGCGCAATTCGGTGTCGCTGGCGAGGGTCAGGACTTTGCGGGCAACGGCCGTCGAAATGTCCGGGAAGTCGTTTTTCAGCAGCTGAAGGTGAGCGTCGCTTGAACGTTGCCCGGCGTCATACAGTTTATTGAATTGTTCCTTCACGCCTGTTTCCGGCGTGCGCACTGCTTCTTTGTAGCGTTTGAAACGCTCGACGGTGTCGTTCAACAGCGGCGGAACAGGTTCGTGCTCAATGTGCAGTCTGCGCAACGTGCCCTCACTGATGTCGCTGACGAATCGGATCTGTTCAAGCTCGACTTCGCTCAATTCATCGACGGTATGGCCTAGCCGTCTCATCAGGGTTGCGCCTCGCCAGGTACTCGGCTGTTCGGCTTCGTGAGACCAGCTGCCGTTGCCATTGTGTTCGAGCGTGGGTTTATAGGCCTCGGGCCTGACCGGATGCAGGATACGGAACTGCCCGGTGTCAGCATCCTCGTGCACGCCAAACTGTTTGCCACCGAGCTTCAAAACCGTCTGTCCCTTATCTTGATGCAGGCCCAGTGAGTCCGGTTGCGAGTCCGCGGGGAGTGACTCGTTGCGCTCATAGGGTGTGAGGTCCGGATTCCAGAGGCGGGTGCTGCCGTTGTCGGTCTCGATGAATTTCAATTGGCTGACAAAGGCTGGGGGCGGCAATGACAGGGTGGTGCTCACCAGATTGCCACCTGCCGCGAAGGTTCCCAGTTGGATAACACCCTCGACAACGCCCATGAAATGTTCGAAGGCGTCGTTGATCTGGCCTTCTGCCCAGTCAACGATGCCTTCGAAGGTGTCGTCGAGCAGTTGATACACCGTATAGGCCAGCATTAGCTCTCCCAGGAGTGGCACGAACGGCATGGCGACAAAGGCAGCGACCTCGAACACAGTCGAAGCCACCTTCAGGAAACTGTCGATGCGGTCCCAGCGCGTTTTGCGGTCCTCATCGTCGGTGGGAACCGCAATGACCCGTGCATCGTTCAGGATTTTGTTGAATTTCTGCTGGTAGAGAAACGCCCAGAGCGGTTCCCGGATGACAGCAGTGCCCAGTTGCAAATGGGGCGACTCCACCTCTGTGACGCGCCAGGAGGGTCGAGGCTCGAGCGGTGCTGAAGGGTGCCAGGTGATGCGGCTCAGACGGTCATTGAGTGCGCTGAAAAAATGCCCGCGTTGTTCGTGGGCGACGAAGCGGCTGAAAAACTGTTGGTAGGCCGGAGACCGCAACCGACGGGTCAGTTCTTTCAGGAAGCTGCCGGAGTCGGAGTATTCCTTGACCGGCTGTTCGGGGTCGTCAGGGATGTAGGCAATGACCCGGTGCACACCCTGGCGATGCGCCTGCATCGGGAGGATCAGCACAATGCCTGCCAGCTCAGTGTCCAGCATCGTCAATGTGTGAGGCAGCAGGACCTGATCGTCCAGAGAAAGACCTTTTTCGTCGTTGAGCAGGCCGAGCAGTTGGCATTGTGTATTGGCGTCGATGTGGTTTTTCAGCAGGGCCAGGTTCACGGCGACGTTGAAGGCGGCCTTTTGGCTGGTGATGACTTTCGCCTGCAGGACTGCCGCATTCAAGCCATCAGGGGGCAACAATGTTCTTTTCAAGTGTTTCTGGTATTGAGCACCGATGTCCAGTGTTCGGCACAGTGCGGTGAACTGGTGGATTTTCATCCTGTGGTGCAAGGGCAGGATGTCGAAGTGCCCCGAGGGGGAGGGTTCGGTAATGAAACGTGAGTCAGCCTCATAGGCCTGGGGCAGTGTTTCAAACACTTCGAAGTTGTGCAGCGCCGCCTCCAGTAAGGAAACGGTTCTGGTGCGGGCCGCCCCGGTCTTGATGGGAAACCAGGGGGTCGTCGCGGGGATGTAGAGGCGCAGGAATGTTTTGTTGACGTCCAGTTCAAGGCCGAATTGTTGTTTTATGGCGGCCTTTAATAGCGGTTCTGCGAAGCTGCTGATTTGTTGGAGCGCCTCTAACATACAATCTACTGCATTGTGTGATAACCAAGCGGCTTCAATTGTTTTTTTTAACTGATTGCGGGGAAGGTGTGTGGCATCGCTGAACTGTTCAACCGCGGGGCTGGAAATCCCCGCGAGTCGATTGCGCTGTTCACGGGGTGTGTTAATAAGCCAGCTCGGAACGGATTCTGCAATAAAATCATTATGATTATATTTTTTGAAATAGGCTGTTGTAACATTGTTTGGAAAAAGATGTGAAATAGACACTTTGTTGAGGCCGTGGAGGATGGATAGAGCAGCGCAGAATATTATGTATTTTTCATGAGTGTCATTTTGCTTGTTGATTGATTTGTATGTATTTAATGCTGTTGGCGATACGGCGGTGGATGGAGTGGGTGCAACACAAGATGAAAGTGCAGTTAAAACACCCTCCACCCGGATTCATTGATGTAGAAC
>JALYPE010000204.1 GCA_030856525.1 Pseudomonadota bacterium
CCTTTGGACGATTCATCTCCCAGAGCTATAGCAATGCACTTCGACCTGACCGACCTCCAGTCGTGGATCATCGGCGGACACAATCGTGCGTGTGTCGAAAATCCCTGTGGGAGCGAGTGGTGCGGCATTCCGACTTGCCCGCGAAGGCATTCGCGCAGACGACACACCTCCTGGAGTTGTATCAATGCACTTCGACCTGATCGACCTGCGCCTCTACCTGAACATTCTGGAAAGCGGCAACATCACCGCCGGCGCCGTGCGCAGTCATCTTTCACTGGCGGCGGCCAGTGCGCGAATCCGCACGATGGAGGCCTCGTTCGGTGTCGACTTCCTGCTGCGTGGTCGCCGTGGCGTGACGCCAACTTCCGCTGGAAAGGCCCTGGCCCATCACGCCCGCATCCTCCTGCAACATGCCGACCACCTGCAGCAGGATCTCGCGGAATACGCGGTCGGCGTAAAAGGGCAGGTGCGTCTGTTATGCAATACCACCGCAATCACCGAATACCTTCCGGAAGTGTTATCGGACTTCCTGCGCACGCATCCCAACCTCGACATCGACCTCCAGGAAATGCCGAGCCAGCGCATTACTCACGCCTTGCGCCAAGGTGCGGCCGACCTCGGTATCGTCTCTGACGCGGTGGACATCCATGGACTGGAAACCCTGCCTTTTCGTGACGATCCGCTGGTGCTGATCATGCCCCCGGAACATGCCCTCGCGAGCGATCCTCCTCCCACTTTCAGCGATACGCTTGCGCACGACTACGTTGGCCTCGCCGCTCATAGCGCCCTGGCGGTGTACCTCGAAGAACAGGCGCTGCACATTGGTTCGCGTCTGCGGATACGCGTTCGCGCCGAGGGTTTCGACGGCGTCATGCGTATGGTCGCTCGTGGGGCTGGGCTGGCGATTGTGCCGCTGGCGGCGGTCGAGCGCAGCATCAGCACTTTCAAGACCTTCGAGTTGCGAGAGCCTTGGGCGCAGCGCAAGCTTTTACTCTGCGCCCGTGATTTCGCCGTGCTGCCGGGATACGCCAAAGCGCTGCTGCAAGCGTTGGCGCAGTAGCCGCAGGAATGCGCGTTTCTGGACAGCTCGATGTCGAGCACAGACAACTCACGGCTGGACCGGCGCTATAGGGTGCGAACTCTGTTCTCAACCTTGCTGCCTGGAGTCCACATGACCGCACCGATTACCGTCCTTCGCGATACCCATCCGCTGCCCGTACTCGACGCCTGCAAGTGGGAAAAACTCGAAGGCGATCCGCACACCGTTAACCTCAACGCCTACACCAGCGAAGACGGCAGCAAGATCATGGGCACCTGGATCTGCACGCCGGGCAAGTGGTATGTGGACTATGTGAAGTGGGAATATTGCCATTTTCAGGAAGGCTACTGCGTGATCACCCCGGAAGGGATGGCGCCGATTCACCTGCGCGCGGGTGACATCTTCGTGGTCGAGCCGGGCATGAAAGGCACGTGGGAAGTGGTTGAAACCGTGCGCAAGTATTTCGTGTTTGCCTGATGCAAAAAAAAACGGCCCCTGTGGCGAGGGGGTTTACCCCCGTTCGGGGGCGAAGCCGCCGTGAATCCTGCCTGCGCGGTGTGTCTGCGGAATGGGGAGTGCTGCGCACTCCAGCGGGGGCAAGCCACCTCGTCACAGGCAGGCCCTTTTTGTCACAATCCCGGTTAACCCCTTATTGGGGTTTGCGATAACCGTTGATGATCGCCGAGAAATCCTGCCCACCTTCCCCACGCTGACTCATCGCCTGATACAACTGCTGCGCCACTGCGCCTAGCACCACCGGTTGATGTGCCTGACGCGCCGCTTCGGTGGCCAGGCCGAGATCCTTGAGCATCAACTCGGCCCCGAAACCGCCGGTGTACCCCCGCGAGGCTGGCGCCGTTTCGACGATGCCCGGCCACGGGTTGTACATCTCCGAACTCCAGCAACGTCCGGTGGAACTGTTGATGATGCCCGCCAGCACTTTGGTGTCGATCCCGAGCGCGTCGCCCAGCGCCATCGCTTCACTGACGCCGACCATGGATATGCCCAACAGGAGGTTGTTGCAGATCTTGGCGATTTGCCCAGTGCCGACGTCGCCACAGTGGACGATGTTGCGGCCCATCTGCGCCAGCACGGGTTGCAGGGTGGCAAACAGTTCTGGCGTCGCGCCGACCATGAAGGTCAACGTCCCGGCCGCTGCGCCCCCCGTGCCTCCGGACACTGGCGCATCGGCCACCGTCACGCCTTGTTTGGCAGCGGCGGCAGCCACGTCGCGCGCGGTCTGCGGATCGATGGTGCTGCAATCCACCGCCGGCACGCCTTGGGCAATCCCCGCCAACACGCCATCTTCGCCCAGCCAGACGCTGCGCACGTGCACGGCGGCGGGCAGCATGGTGATCACCAGTTCCGCGCCTTGCGCCGCTTCACGCGCCGACAGGCTGATGCTGCCACCCAGTTGCTCAAGCTCGGCCAGCACGGTTTTATTCAGATCGACCAGGCGCAGCGAATGGCCGGCCTTGATCAGGTTGCGCGCCATCGGCGCGCCCATGTTGCCCAAGCCGATAAAAGCGATCTTCATGTCGGGCTCCTTAACGCAAGTTGATGGTGGTGTTCACACCGTCGTTGACGCTGTCGTCATCGAACCAGCGACTGGTGACGGTCTTGGTCTGAGTGTAGAACTGCACCACTTGCTTGCCATACGGGCCGAGATCGCCAAGCTTGGAACCGCGCGAACCGGTGAAGCTGAAGAACGGCACCGGCACCGGGATCGGGATATTGATGCCGACCTGGCCGACATCGATTTCAGTCTGAAACTTACGCGCCGCCGCACCGCTCTGGGTGAACAGGCCTGTGCCGTTGCCGAAAGGATTGGCGTTGACCAGCGCGATGGCCTCGTCGAGCGTGTTGACTTCCAATACGACCAATACCGGGCCGAAAATTTCCTGGGTGTAAATCTGCATGTCGGTGGTCACGCCAGAGAACAGCGTCGGGCCGACAAAGTTGCCCTGCTCGTAGCCTGCCACCGTGATGTCGCGACCATCGAGTTCGAGCTTCGCGCCTTCCTTGATGCCGCTTTCGATCAGGTCGAGAATCCTTGCCTTGGCGCGCTTGGAAATCACCGGGCCGACGTCGGTGCCCGGCTCGCTGCCGGCGTTCACCTTGAGTTTCTGCGCCAACGCCTTCAAGTCCGGCAGCCACTGTTTGGCCGCGCCCACCAGCACCACCACCGAGGTCGCCATGCAGCGTTGCCCGGCGGCACCAAAACCTGCGCCGACCAGCGCATTCAACGCTTGTTCGCGGTTGGCATCGGGCAGCACCACGGCGTGGTTTTTTGCCCCCATCATCGACTGCACGCGCTTGCCATGTTTGCCGGCCAGGTCGTACACATGGGTGCCGACGGCGGTTGAGCCTACGAAGGAAACAGCCTTGATGTGCTGATGTGTGCAGAGCGCATCCACCACCTCCTTGCCGCCATGAACGACGTTAAGCACGCCGGCCGGAACACCGGCCTCGAGCGCCAGTTCGACCAACAGCATGGTCGACAGCGGGTCCTGCTCGGAAGGCTTGAGCACGAAGGTGTTGCCGCAGGCGATGGCCATCGGGAACATCCACAGCGGGATCATCGCCGGGAAGTTGAATGGGGTGATACCGGCGCAAACGCCGATGGGCTGGCGCAGGGTGTAGGTGTCGACCCCGCCCGCCACGTTTTCGGCAAATTCGCCCATCTGCAAAGTGCCAATGGAGCACGCATGCTCGACCACTTCCAGGCCACGAAAAATGTCACCTTCCGCGTCGGCAATGGTTTTGCCCTGCTCGTTGCTGAGCACCACGGCAATGCGTTTGGAATGTTCGCGGATCAACGCCTGGAGCTTGAGCATGATGCGCATCCGCGCGCCGATCGGCGTCAGCTTCCAGGTCTGGAAGGCCTGATGCGCGGCGCTGATGGCCGCATCCACTTCCTGCGCGGTCGCGAAAGGCACTTTGGCCAGCACTTGCTGGGTCGCCGGGTTGACGATGTCGTGCCACTCGGTGGTCTGGGACTCGACCCACTCACCGTTGATCAACAGTTTTACCTGCTGAACGGTGGTCTCGTTTGGCGTAAGCGATACGTTCATGACTGGTCTCCAGGACGTTGTTTTTATCGAGAGAACTTTCGGGGAGCCTGCGCGAGAAAAATCGCCCTGCGATGAGGCGTGCGTCGCGCATTGGTTGTCGGACTGTTTTTGGAGTATAGATGTGCAAACTTCTAATAAGAACGCACATAAAAGCCGGTCCAACATGCAAAAAAACATTACGTCGTTAGGCTCTCTGAACTGGGATGACCTCAAGTTTTTTCTCGAAGTCGCCCGTACCCGCAAGGCCAGCACTGCGGCTAAACGCCTCGCCGTGGATTACACCACCGTGTCGCGCCGCATCAGTTCGCTGGAAACCGCGCTGGGCACATTGCTGTTCGAAAAATCCCGGACCAGCGGGTTTGTCCTGACTGCCGAAGGCCAGCGATTGCTCGGTTATGCCGAATCGATCGAAAGCACACTGCACATGGCTTGCGAGCAGGTTTCCGGGTCCGGGGTCGCGTTGTCCGGGCACGTAAGGATGGGCTGCACCGAAGGTTTCGGTAGCTTTTTCATCACCCCGCAGCTCAGCCATTTCGTCGACACCTATCCGGCCATTTCGGTGGACATCCTGCCGTTGCCGCACTTCATCAGCCTGTCCAAGCGCGAGGCCGACATCGTCATTGCTCTGGAGCGTCCGGAGCATGGCCCGTACGTCTGCTGCAAACTGTGTGACTACCGATTGCAGCTGTATGCGACCCAGGACTATCTCGACAAACACCCGCCCATCCGTCGCCCGGCAGATCTGGCCAAACACTCATTCATCAGCTACGTCGACGATCTGGCCTTCAGCTCGGAGCTGCTGTACCTGGCAAACGTCCTGCCCGGCGCCAGCGCCAACCTGCGCAGCACCAGTGTGATCGCGCAATTCGTCGCGGCGCAGCAGGGCCGATCGCTGGCGATTCTGCCGTGCTTTTTGGCGGCTCAGGATTCAAGGTTGCTGCCGGTGTTGCCCGAAGAGGTGAATATCACACGGCAGTTCTGGATGTACTGCCGGGAGGATCTGAGGAAGCTCAAGCGGATCACCCTGTTGTGGGATTACATCCGCGCGGTCACTGAGCAGAATCAGGGTTTGTTGATGGGTGAAGGTCGGGAGATGCTGTT
>JALYPE010000121.1 GCA_030856525.1 Pseudomonadota bacterium
CTGTTCAAGTCAGCTGTCAGGTCGCCGGCCACTTTCAGCAGGGTTTGATCCCCGGCGATCTCCATGGGCGATCGCGGAAGACGAGGCACTTCAGTTACCAGTGATCAAGACACACGTTTGCGCTTTGCAGCCTTTTGCGTTGCTCAGCGTGATGAACTTGATACCTGCGTCGGGGCTGGAAGTGGAAATCGTAACAGCGGCGTTCCTGTAATCCTTGGTCTGGAAACGGTCATCGGGCAAAACGACGCCCTTCCATTTCCCTTGGAAAACATTGAGTGGGTTGCCCGTCTTGTTTCTGATCTCCAGCTCAATCATGTCCGTGGTTTTCGGCGTAGCTGCAACAAGCGACAGCGGAGCGATTAACAACACCATGCAGGTCAGCGACCGGGTAATTGATTTCATGAGTACTCATCCTGAGTTGATTGAAACGCTGATCTAAAGCGCTGCGCGCCGTCCGTGCAATCTCGCTGTTGTAAGTGGACATTTTCGCGATGGTTTTTTATCGGTTGTTAGCGCTTAAAAGTCCGGTGTGCAGCCTTGATGCATGCAGAGAATATTTTGAATGCATAAAGTGGCCAAGGATGGCTGGGCTGGCGTGTCCATTGATTTCAGGATTCATTAAACCGACACCTTAATTGCGCGGAATGTTTACACAAGGGATTCACCCATGACGTTAGTGGGATGTGCACTTGAGTCCGTTGAAAGTGCTGATTTGGTTGCTGGTGGTTTTTTCCACCGCCTCTTGGGGCATGGGTCTAGGGGGGGGCAGCTCGGCCGCCTCAAGGTAATTCAGGGCCGCATTGAGCCTTGATGGTTTAGTCGCATCTGCGCGAGTTCAGCTTCAGGTCAGCGAAGGCCAAGGACCCGGAAGTGCGCGTGCAATTGCAGGCCGATGACGGGGTGAATTATGGCGAAGTCGCCCTTGCGATGGCGTCGATCGAGCGGGCCGGGATCACTGAATTGTCGGTGATTACCGCGCATTGACAGAGGTTACCAGTTTGCAGGGGCCGTCTCCTTGGCAGGGTGCGGCCCTTTTTTTTATTCCGCTGTTCACGTCACACCGCAGCGGATACAGGTTCTCCAGCTTCCTATATTCTTTAAAGGTCTTAATAAATATCTTCTTATTCCTTAACGGATATATCTCTCCTCCTTATACTGACTCGGGAACAGACACGCAGCAGGAGGGCTCCCCATGCGCAACGAACCAATTCGCTACCTGATTGTGCCGGGCTGGCAAGGATCGCCGGAAGATCATTGGCAAAGCCACTGGCAGAACAATTTGCCGAACAGCGCACGGGTCGAGCAGGACGACTGGCTGACACCGCGTCGTGAAGACTGGGTTGCGGCGCTTGCCGAAGCCATTGTTGCCGACAGTACGCCGGTGATCCTGATCGCCCATAGCCTGGGCTGCATCACCGTCGCGCATTGGGCCGCGAGTGCGCCCGTGCAATTTTTGCGGCAGGTTCGCGGCGCATTGCTGGTCGCGCCAGCGGACGTCGAGCGCCCGGCCTGCGCACCGGCGCTACGCAACTTCGCGCCGATCCCGAGCGATCTTTTGCCTTTCCCCAGTCAGGTCGTCAGCTCCGACAACGACAGTGCCGTCAGCGCACCACGCGCGCTGGAGCTGGCGCGCAACTGGGGCGCCGAGGCGGCAATTCTCGCGGGCGCCGGGCATATCAATGTGAAGTCCGGGCATCAGCGTTGGGAGCAAGGATTCGCTTATCTCTATCGCCTGCAAAATCGCATGGAATATCACGCCCTACGTCGCGCTTGAGCATCATTTTTTTTCTAGACGCCCCCCGTTTGCCGACGGTGCCGGGCGGGAGCCTGCCATGAGTTCTGAAACCTTCGGTCAGCCACTGCTGACATTTCCCGATGCAGAAAAAAGCCCGCTGAGCATTCGCGCCAAAGCATTGGTTTTCGTCGATCCGCGCTCGCGACAATTGCGCCACGAGCTGGAGCAACTGGCCCCGCGTGCCATCTCCGTGCTGATCCGCGGCGAAACCGGCAGCGGTAAAGAGTTGCTGGCGCGACACATTCATCGTGCGAGTGATCGCGGCGGGCTGTTCGTTTCAGTCAATTGCGGCGCGATCAGCCCGACGTATGCCGACGCCGAATTGTTCGGCTACGCCGCCGGCAGTTACAGCGGATCGGCCAGCAGTCGCGCGGGCTGGTTTGGTTCGGCCAACGGCGGCACGTTGTACCTGGATGAAATCGGCGATTTGCCGCTGCCGATTCAGATCAAACTGCTCGCAGCTCTGGAGAATCACGAAGTCACCCGCGTGGGCGCTCATCAACCAAGCCCGGTAGACGTGCGTCTGGTCGCCGCCACCAGTATCGACCTGGCACAAGCGGTTGCCGCCGGGAAATTTCATGAGCGCCTTTATCACTACCTCAGTGAAGGCCAGCTCGAATTGCCGGCATTGCGCGAGCGTGTCGGCGATATCCTGTCGCTGTCCGAATATTTTCTCGGTATCTACAGCCAGCGTCTCGCTCTGCCGGTGCCATTGATCAGCGATGCGGCGCAGCAGGTACTGGAGCAACACAGCTGGCCGGGCAATACGCGCGAGCTGGAAAACGTGATTCATTTTGCGTTGCTGGTGAGTACCGGGGACGAGATCCTGCCGGCGCATTTGAATTTGCCTGAGCCTCAGGCCTCGCGGCTGCACATCGAACAGCAGGTGACCCACATTTTCAAAAACGGCACGCCAACTGAGCGATCCGAGTTGAAGCAACTGCTACAAAGGCTGACGCAAAATCTGTAGCAGCTGCCGAAGGCTGCGTCCGAGCGCGAAGCGCTCGTCACCTGAACGCTGCGGTTTTACGCAGAACTCTGATGCCCTTTTTTGCGACTGCTGCGCAGTCGAACGCAGCCTTCGGCAGCTGCTACAACTGTAGCGCTCGCTGTAAGATCAAAATGGAATATGTAAGTGAATAAAAGATATTGTTCCGGAATAAAAAATCCCGGTATTGTCCGCGTCACGCCAGCGATAGCACTTCACTGGCACTCGTACTAAACAAGCCGTCGTCGATGACGACCGTGATTTTCGATAAGGACACTGCATGAAAAAGGTTCTGTTGTTTACCGCATTGGCGGCTGCCCTGACTGCGGGTCTGGCTAATGCTGGCGAAAAACTGGTGGTTGCGGCGACCCCGGTTCCGCACGCCGAGATTCTCGAACTGATCAAACCAGCCC
>JALYPE010000208.1 GCA_030856525.1 Pseudomonadota bacterium
ATACGCTTCTTTCGAAGGCGGGTGTTGAGGGTGGCGGCACGCATCCTTATATTGGCGCGATCACGTTCAGTCAGGGTCGCGGCTGGAAGCGACACTTCGGCATGCGCACCCGATTCGTCAATTACCTTCCTGCCCAAGTCGCCGCTGCAGTGCTCGTCGAACCTGCGGGCTGGTTCGAATGGTGGGCGGCATCCATGCGCCATCGTGATCTGGGCAACAATACTTCAGAGCTGATTTACACCTTCAACGTGCGTCTGCGGCCTCGCTGGATCGGCAGGTTCCTCGACCCGCTCGCCAACCGGGTTTTCGAGTATGAAACCCGACAACGCTTCACCGCCATGGCCGAATATTTACGCGGCAGGACCAATCCTTGAACTGCTAACATGCACGGGCTTACACACCGGGTAAAAAACGCTATGAATCGTCGTAAAAAAATACAGCAGTTATTGAAGGCGCACGCCAAAAAGGCCAGTGCCAAATTGGCACCGGCGAGCAAGTCCAAATACATCAGCAAGGCTGACCGACTTAAGCTGGCTGAAGAACCTGGCACGATCAACTCGTCCGAGAGTTGATTCAAGCTGCCCTCATGCCTTCCTGGCGACTCTCATGACTGCCTGGCCGGTAGTCATAGTGAAAAATAACACCAGCATCCTATTTGACGGAAAACTTGTTATTGGTCTTATGGGTCGTGCTATCAACGAACCAGATTGAGGCGCCATCACTGAGCACTTTGTTGCACTCCTTGCCATATTTCTGATAGCTCACGCAGATAATGTCCTCGGTCATGACCCAGTACCCTTTTTGCAGGGCTTCACTGGAAATCTTTATCACAGCAGTCCCGTCAGGATTGAGTGTTTCAGTAAAGGAATAACCTGTAGCCGTCACACTCGAATGCTCACGACCTATCACCGTCGAGTTGATTTCGCCTGCGCTCAATTGTTTGGCGCTCGGCGGCGCATCCGCGTGCGCGTCGGCCGCAGCTTGATGACCGGAAGAAGCGCAGCCCGTCATAAACAGCACCATTAACAAGCAAAGTATTAACTTGTTCATAATCTGCCCCCTTTTTCATGAGCAACATATTCCAACGCGTTGAATGTTAGCCGCGCACAGAAAGGCGTGAATATATTCGTTCACGATAAATTCAATAGCGCGGAATAAACCTCTTTATGGGCAAGCATTGATGCTCGCCGATATCTATGCGAGAGCATTGTTCTGGATTACCTCGCCCGTACTGCCCAAGTAGTTCGCGTCTGTGGACTGACGTTCGGTACAACCAGCGGAGGTGGTGCTCGGGGAGGCGCTGGGCAATTTCGCCAGTGGCTGGTTCGCGGCGGCGCGTTTTGATCTCGTCTGACAGGGAACGTTCAATCCCAGCCGATATGGCCGACCAACGGTAGGACTTTCAGGCATGAAGGCTGCAACAGCCCCTCTTGACGATCATTTGACGTCAAACATCCGCCATACGGATTCCACCGTCAGCAAGACCAACCGACACCGCGTAAATACGGTTCGAGCGTGACTGTGGCCGCAACATTCTTCGCCCTATAGGAATATCGCCATGATTGACCTCGGAAACTGGAATTTAAGCATCCCTGTAGGCAGCCCACCGACCACCATAGAAACGCCCCGACTGGCGCAAGGCTTCAAAGACGAATATTTCAGTTCTGACGCTGCGACTCTTTCGTTTTGGGCGCCTGTGACGGGTTCCAAAACGGCCAACGCGAGTTACCCGCGTAGCGAGTTGCGGGAAACCAATAGTGACGGGACGCTGCGCAACTGGACGTACTCGGCGGCGGATAACGTTTTGCGCGCGAACCTTTCGATCAATCAGGTACCCAGCACCGGCAAGATCGTCATCGGCCAGATCCATAACAAGGACAGCAACAGCCCCATGGTGAAGCTGGAATACCAGTACAAGGAGAAGTCGTTAACGGGGAACATCGTCGCCAAGGTGCGCCTGCATCCTGACGATGAAGAGGGCCAGGTCATCACGCTGGTGAAGGGTGTTGCGCTCAACCAGAACTTTTCCTAC
The DNA here is from genome assembly GCA_030856525.1 of Pseudomonadota bacterium. GTDB lineage: Bacteria > Pseudomonadota > Gammaproteobacteria > Pseudomonadales > Pseudomonadaceae > Aquipseudomonas. The sequence continues at coordinate 2,033 of JALYPE010000208.1, forward strand.
CAGATCCACCTGAGCCCGGGGGGCGCATTGGGCATCAGCGCGGCGGGGTACAACTGGCGGTCCAAAGT
>JALYPE010000230.1 GCA_030856525.1 Pseudomonadota bacterium
CAAGATTCTGTTGGCCGTAGGGCTCGTGGCCCTGGGATTGTTCTGGTGGGGCATCCGAAGCCAAGCGGCGGTCGGCGACAACCAGTTTCTCAGGTCGATGATTCCGCACCATGCGGGAGCACTCCTGATGTGCAAGCAAGCTGACCTGCGCGACCCGGACCTGCGATCGCTGTGCGAAAAAATTATCGCAGGTCAGCAGTCCGAAATTGACTTCATGCGGAAGAAGCTTGGCCGCTAGTTGGGAGTTTCGCTGCTGAGCTAAGGCGCGGACCAGCCCGGTTGTGCGGCAACGACCACATGGTCTACCCTGTCTCAATGATTCGTACGGCTCCCCGACAGCCCTCGCTAGTTCGCTGCGCCCTTCTGGCGTTGCTGGTGTTGGGGCTGCTCTTGAAGCCAGTGCTTGCTCTGGTTGGCGACATCCACGGGGCAGAGCACCAACTGACCGCCCAGTCAGAACTGCATCACCACACTGAATCCGTCCCGCACGACGACGCGACCGGTCCGGGCCACACCGATGGCACCCACGGCCTGATGCATCAGGCCGGCTGCGAAGGTGCTTCCACGGACGGCATCGCCACGCTGGCGCTGCGAACTGTCGCCTATCAACAGGTGCTGGCGGCGCTACCGGCTGCTCCTCCCGTCATCCTGCAACACATCACCGGACCGTTCCGACCTCCGATCGCCTGACAGATCGCGGCTGCCACTGGCCGCCTGCACTCGATTCTTGTCGATCATCCGGAGGTTTTTCCGTGAAATTGCGTTGGCTGTGGGTCCTGGCATTCGCCGGGGCCTGCGGTGTCGTCCCGTGCGGACGCGCCGCTGAACCCTTATTGCTCAAGCAGGCCGTGGCCCGAAGCCTGGCTTCCAATCAATCCCTGGCCGCCGACGCGGCCGATCTGCGCGCGGTCGAGACCCGCGCGGAGCGCGAAGCACTGCCAACGTCATACTTTGTTGGCGGTGATCTGGAGAATGTCGCAGGCACCGGCTCGTTGAGCGGCGTGCAGTCCGCCGAAACCACCTTGCGCCTCGGGCGCGTCATCGAGCTGGGCGGCAAGCGCGCTGCACGGCAAGCTCTGGGTGGCGCAGAAATCGCGCGCCAACAGAGCGCTGCGTTTATCGCGCGACTGGACCTCGCCAGCCGAACCACCGGTCGGTTCATCGAAGTCCTGGCCGATCAGCAGCGGCTGGACTACGCGCGCGAGCGGGTCAAGCAGGCCGAACGCACCCGCCGCGAAGTGTCGACCTGGGTCGCCGCGGCACGCAATCCGGAGTCGGACCTGCATGCAGCACAGATCGCCGTGGCGGAGGCGGAACTTGAGCGAGAGCACGCAGAGCACGAACTGGCCAGCGCCAGGATGACGTTGGCGGCGTCGTGGGGATCCTTTGAACCGGACTTCCCCTCAGTGCGCGGAGACTTGAGTGAGCTGCCGGCGATCGAGTCGTTCGAAGCACTCACCCTGCGCCTGCCGGAGACCCCGGGACAGCGCCGGGCATTGCTGGAAAGCGAAGTGCTCGCCGCGAAACGCCGTGTCGCCGAAGCCAGTGCAAAACCCGACCTCACGGTCAGCCTCGGCGTGCGTCGCCTTGAAGCGTTCGCAGACCAGGGTCTGGTGATGTCGGTGTCACTGCCGCTCGGCAGCAAGACCCGCGCTTCGCTCGCCATCGCCGAAGCCGATGCGCAACTGGCGGCGCTCAATTCGCGCCGCCTGGCGCAGCACGTGGAGAGCCACCAGAACCTGTTCGAAAAATACCAGGAGCTGATCCATGCGCGGACGGAATACCAGGCTTTACGCACGCGAATGCTACCCAAAGCCGAGCAGGCGCTGGCGTTCACCCGTCGCGGGTTCGAAGCTGGCCGTTTTTCGTTCGCTGCGCTGGCCCAGGCGCAACGGACCTTGTTCGACCTGCACGAGCGAAGCATCGAAGCCGCTGCCCGCTACCACACCCGCCTGGTCGAGGTTGAACGCCTCACCGCCGTATCGATGGAAACCACACCATGAGTTTTCGACTTGTTTCAATCCTTGTCACTTGCATGCTGATCGTCGCCTGCGGCGGCGACCAGCCGGCCACTGGCAGCGGAGCGCACGGTGCCGCCGCAGCCGCTGATTACGAACGTGGCCCGCATCGGGGTCGCCTGCTGCG
>JALYPE010000279.1 GCA_030856525.1 Pseudomonadota bacterium
CCGCGACGATGCGGATTTCCGGCGCAGTCTGGTCGGCAGCGTAACCGAGCAACGTGCGGCGTTTGATGTGCTGCGCAAGCAATATCCGTCGCGGCGGGAGATTGATGGGCTGCAGGTGCGGATTGAGGGTGAGTCAGCTGAGTTGCGCAACATCGTCGCGGCGCTGGGCGCAACGGTCGTCTAGCGTCCGCCTCGGTCCCGGCGGCCCCCATCATACGATGAACACCAGGGATCGTAGGAGCAAGGCTTGCCCGCGATGGCCACGCCACACTCCTCAAATAGCACCCACAAAAAACCCGGCAATCAGGCCGGGTCAGAAATACGGTGGCTACATCACTTTTGTTCGGCAGGTTTGACCAATCGCTTTTCCAGTTCGCTGCAGGCGTCCTGGATCATGCTTTCAGTGATCGGAACTTCGCGACCCTCCTCATCAATAATCGAGCAACCGAGAGACTGATCGGGCTGGGTGCGGATCACTTGAATCTTGTCGTCGCTGCTGTGTTGCAAGGACATGGCCTGTCTCCTCATCAGGTTGTGTACTTACTGTAGAACCGTCAGGTGACCGGGCTATGACAACTCCCTGCGATCTTTCCGCGACGGCCAGTACAGTCCACCAGAAATGCCGCTCGGTTACCACCCAGACTTTAGACCGATAGCGTCTAGCACCTAGTCAATGCGGTCATAATTAACCTGACTCATTGTGATTTACACCATTCCACCCCATACAGTGCCGTAAGCTAATCCCTCAATGCGTATCCGGAAAAACCTCATGCTCTCTGCCCGTTACCGTCGCGCGATCCGCCTGGCCAGTCGCTTTCTTGTGCCGTACAAGTGGCACGCCTTGGGAGCCTTGCTGGCGCTGATTGTCACTGCGGGCATTACGTTGTCCATGGGCCAAGGGATCAGGCTGCTGGTGGATCAGGGTTTCATGACCCAGTCGCCGCACCTGCTCAACCAGTCCATCGGCCTGTTCATGCTGTTGGTGGTCGGTCTGGCGATTGGCACATTTGCGCGCTTCTATCTGGTCTCGTGGATTGGCGAGCGTGTCGTCGCCGACATTCGCCGTCAGGTGTTCAACCATTTGATCTACTTGCACCCGGGGTTCTACGAAGACAACCGCAGTTCCGAGATCCAGTCGCGATTGACCGCCGACACCACCTTGCTGCAGTCGGTGATCGGCTCTTCATTGTCGATGTTTTTGCGCAATTTTCTGATGGTGATCGGCGGCATCGTTCTGCTGTTTGTCACTAACCCCAAGCTCACCAGCATCGTTGTGGTTGCCTTGCCTCTGGTGATCGCGCCGATCCTGATTTTCGGGCGCCGGGTGCGCAGCCTCTCGCGTCTGAGCCAGGACCGGATCGCCGACATCGGCAGTTATGTGTCGGAAACCCTGGGCCAGATCAAAACCGTGCAGGCCTACAACCATCAGCCTCAGGACGAGCAACGGTTTGCATTGACGGTGGAGGAGGCGTTCAACACCGCGCGCAAACGGATCTTTCAACGGGCCTGGCTAATCACGCTGGTGATTGTCCTGGTGTTAGGCGCGGTCGGCGTGATGCTGTGGGTCGGCGGCATGGACGTGATGGCCGGGCGGATTTCCGCAGGGGAGCTGGCGGCCTTCGTCTTCTACAGCCTGATTGTCGGCAGCGCGTTCGGCACGCTGAGCGAAATCATCGGGGAGTTGCAGCGCGCGGCCGGTGCCGCTGAGCGCATCGCTGAATTGCTGCGTTCGGACAATATCATTCAGCCGCCGATAACCGGGCTAGTGACACTGCCCGAGCGCGTGAAGGGCGATTTGGTTCTGCAGGATGTGCGATTTTCCTACCCGTCGCGGCCGGAAAGTTACGCCGTCGATGGCTTGAGTCTGACCATAATGGCCGGTGAGACGCTTGCCCTGGTCGGTCCCTCCGGCGCCGGTAAATCGACAGTCTATGACCTGCTTCTGCGTTTTTACGATCCCGCAGATGGGCGCATTCTGCTCGATGGCGTACCCCTGACGCAGCTCGATCCGCTGGATTTGCGCCGTTGCTTCGCGCTCGTCTCGCAAACCCCAGCGTTGTTCTTTGGCAGCATCGAAGAGAACATCCGCTACGGCAATCCGACTGCAACGCTTGAGCAAGTCCAGGAAGCGGCGAAGATTGCCTACGCCCATGACTTCATCGAACAGATGCCTAACGGCTACCAGACCCACCTCGGTGACGCCGGCCTAGGTTTGTCCGGTGGCCAGCGCCAACGCCTGGCCATCGCTCGCGCGCTGTTGGTTGATGCGCCGATCCTGCTGCTCGACGAAGCCACCAGCGCCCTCGATGCCCAGAGCGAACACCTGATCCAGCAAGCCTTGCCCAGCCTGATGAAAAACCGTACCACCCTGGTGATTGCCCATCGCTTGGCCACGGTAAAAAACGCCGATCGCATCGCAGTGATGGACCAGGGAAAACTGGTGGCGGTGGGTACGCATCAGGAGTTGATTGCGAGCAATGCGTTATATGCGCGGCTGGCGGCGTTGCAGTTTAGTGATGGCAACACTGGCAATGAAGTTCTCACGTAGGAGCTGCCGAAGGCTGCGATCTTTCCTTTCCGCAACATCAGGAAAACGCATAGATCAATCAAAGCAAGTCGTTCGGCTAACCTTAGCTACTCGCATAATCAAGGAGGGCTATGGAATGCCCGTTGCCGCACATGGATGTCGCCTACGCAAAGATCGCGTTTCCGAATCAGGCCGAATTTACTTGCTCACGGTTGTCACAGATCGTCGTCTTCCTGTCTTCGCCGATTGGCACGCAGGGCGATTATTGGTTGATCAACTACGCGAAGCCGACGAAAGCTCGTTGGTAACCTCAATGGCATGGGTCGTGATGCCGGATCACTTGCATTGGCTGATAGAGTTAAAGAGCTGCACATTGTCTGAGCTGATGTGTCGCGTTAAATCCAGAAGCAGTCGCTCTGTAAATCTTCAACGCGGTATTCAGCAGCGCCTGTGGCAACGGGGGTATTACGATCGCGCGTTACGCCGGGATGAGAACATTAAGGATGCCGCGCGGTACATAGTCATGAACCCGTTGCGAGCCGGCTTGGCCAAACGACTCGGCGAATATCCGCTGTGGGATGCTATCTGGCTTTGAGGATCAAAAGATCGCAGCCTTCGGCAGCTCCTACAGTGGAATGGGGTCCAACCCGTAGGAGCTGCCGAAGGCTCGGGCCGCGTTCTGACGATCTTTTTGATCGAGTGGCCGCTCACTACTCGCGACTCTGGGGACCTAAGATTCTGACAGTAAGTCACTAATACGGCGGCAGACCAGTTGGGCGAAGCGACTCCTTTTGTCGGTTCATGTTGCAGGCATTGAGTCTTGCGCTTGAGGAAGCGGCCCAGGCTGAAATTATGACCGACCAAGTAACCGACCAAGTAAACAAGCTGCTTCGCGCTCTTCGCGGCAGTGCGCCACTCAAGGTAAGCGATCTGCTCGCAGTACTCGGACTGACGCACAAGGCGACGTTCAGGGCCAACTACCTCAAGCCGGCACTGGCGGCCGGTCTGATTGAAATGACGAGTCCTGATTCACCCCGAAGTCCGGTGCAGCGCTATCGACTGACAGCGTTGGGCGAAGCGGCTTCAGGCTAGATAATCCGATCACCAAAAAAATGCCCGCATCAACCGAAGCGGGCATTTTTGTCAGCGCCTGAAACCAGCTTCACTGATCATCGAAATACCGCTCATGCCAATCCACCAACGGCTGTGGCGAGTTGAGCTTCTGGCCGTAGATCACCGAGTACGACAACACGTTTTGCACATACTGGCGGGTTTCGTCGAATGGAATACTTTCTACCCAAACGTCGAAGCTCAAATGGTCGGCGCCGCGCAGCCACTGGCGCACGCGGCCCGGGCCCGCATTGTAAGCAGCGGAGGCGAGCACGCGATTGCCATTGAACTGGCTGTGCACCTGGCTGAGGTAGGCCGCGCCGAGCTGGATGTTTTTGTCCGGATCGAACACCTGCTGGTGCGACGCCAGCGGGATGCTGAACTTGCGTGCGGTTTCCTTGGCGGTGGCGGGCATCAATTGCATCAGGCCGCTGGCGCCAACGCCGGAGCGCGCATCGTCCATGAACGCACTTTCCTGACGGGTAATGGCGAACACCCAGCTCGAATGCAGGCCACGCACCTTGGCTTCACGCACCAGGGTGTCGCGGTGAGCCATCGGGAAGCGGATATCCAGGTCGTCCCAGTACTGCGCCTGGCTGATGGTGCGGATCGCCGGGAAATACCATTTCAGGTCATACGCCAGTTTGGCTTGGGCGACCATTTCATCGCGGTTGAAGTGGCGGCTGACGTGATACCACTCGCGACGACCGTCGACGATCTGCCCGCGCGCATGGAACTCCAGCGCCCTGCGTACGCCTGGCGTATTGCGCACCTTGTTGATCAGGGCCTGACTCATCACCAGGGGTCTGTTGTTCAGTGAATAGGACGACTGCGAGCGGTCGGCTGCAAGAAATCCGTAAAAATCGCGCTCACGGGCCAGGTTTTTATACAGGTTCTGCACTTCCGCATTCTGCGGTTGCGCCAGTTCCAGGCTGCGGGCCTGCCAGTAACGCCAGCGATTGGTGGTCGCCAAATCAGGTGGCAGACGCCGGGTCAGCTGATAGGCATCGTCCCAGCGCGCCAGCCGCAACAGCAAACGCAGGCGCCATTCCGACACGGTGTTGTCGCGCAATTCCGGGTCATATTTAGTCATGACTTCCAGTGCGCGACCGTCAAAGCGCTTGGCCAGGGTCAAGCCGATTTCCCGGGCGATTGCGACTTTTTCGTCACGGGAAAAATGCATGCTGCTGGCGTAGCCGTCGAGCAGCGCCATGGCCTTATCCGGGTCCTGACGGGCGAGTCGGCGCAAGCCGAGGCTGACCACATCGGACATCGGTTCGTCAGCGGGGCTGAAACGCGACGGCTGATTGAGCAGCTCGGGTTTTTGCGCCACGTCGATCAGCAAGCGGCCGCGCGGGGCGAGGGTGGTTAACCCGTTGACCAGGCTGTTGGCGAGTGGATAGTTGCGCGCCTGGGCAGCCAGTTTGGCCCTCTCCCAGCGCTTCTGTTCGGTCAACTGGCCTTCCGCTGCCCAGATACCGAACAGCGCATCGCACGCAGCAGGTTGGGATTTGCCGGTCAGCCAGAGCTTGTTGGCGTTGGCGTAGCCCTCGGCTTTCTGGTTATGCCCGATCTGATACTGCGCGTTCAGGCAGTCCAGCTCGGTGAAGTTGAGTTTGGGGTCGTAATATTTGACGAAGGTCGCCCAGTCGCCGCGCTCGGAAAGCCAGCGCAACCAACGTAGTTTCATCCAGTTGGCTTGCGGCAGGTCGCCATGCTCGGCGAGGAATTTTTCGATTTCAGCATTGCTCGCGCTTTTCAGGCGCGCGGTCAGTTCGTCATACGCCAGATACGGTTCCAGCGGATAGTCGCTGAGCGCCTGGCTGTAGCGCATATACGGGCCGGTATCGCCCTTGGCCAATGCGCGCTTGGCTTCATCGTAATATTGGCGCTGGGTGGACAAGTCCACCGCCTGGGCGGTTTGAACGGCAGTGGCTGATAAAAGAAAACACGACAAAAGACTGAAAAGGCGACTGCGCATGAGACATCCGGGCAGAGAAATCATGACAAGCACCGGCATGGCCGACACTGAATAATCTGTAGCTTAGCCTTTTGCCAGCAACCGGCGAAAGCTTTGCGGCCGAGTCTGCACAAGTTCGCAACATTTCTAATGCAGAGTGCTCGTAAGTTGAAATTGCCGGCCTTCTGAAGCCTCAAGTCAGGTAGAATGCGCCCCCGGTTTTTGGAGAAGCTCATGACCCTGCTCAAATTCAGCGATGTGTCCCTTGCTTTCGGCGCTACGCCGTTGTTGGACAAGGTGTCCTGGCAGATCGCCCGTGGTGAGCGGGTGTGCATCATCGGCCGCAACGGCACCGGCAAGTCCAGCATGATGAAGCTGGTAAAAGGCGACCAGAAGCCCGATGACGGCTCCGTGTGGCGCGCCCCGGGCCTGAAGATCGGCGAATTGCCGCAAGAATTGCCGGTGGCCGACGAACGGACCGTGTTCGACGTGGTTGCCGAAGGCCTCGACGGTGTGGGCGCATTGCTTGCCGAATACCATCACC
>JALYPE010000216.1 GCA_030856525.1 Pseudomonadota bacterium
ACGCTATCGCGTTGGGGCTGGCGGACGTCTGGCCCGATGCGCAATTGATCAGGGGTCCGATGGCCGATGGCGGCGAAGGGACCATCGAGTCGGTGCTGGCGGCCTGCTCAGGTCAATTGCGGCGGGCCAGCGTTCGCGGGCCGCTGGGGGCTGCCGTGGATGCCGCTTGGGGCTGGCTGCCCGAAAGCCACACGGCCATCATCGAAATGGCCGAGGCCAGCGGGCTGCAACTGGTCCCGCCAGTGCAACGTGATGCGTGCGTCAGCACTACGTTCGGCACCGGCGAGCTGATTCGCCAGGCGATGGATGCCGGAGCGCAACGGGTGATCCTGGCGATTGGCGGCAGCGCCACCAATGACGGTGGCGCGGGTGCAATGCAAGCCCTGGGAGTGAAACTGCGGGATGCGCAGGATCAGGAATTGCCACCGGGCGGCCTGGCGTTGGCGCAATTGGCCCGGATCGATCTGAGTGAACTCGATCCGCGCCTCGCGCAGGTACGCTTCGACATTGCCGCCGACGTCGACAATCCACTGTGCGGCCGCCACGGTGCCTCAGCGATCTTCGGACCGCAGAAAGGCGCCACGCCGCAGCAGGTCGAGCAATTGGACAGCGCCCTCGGACACTTCGCCCAACACTGTGCCGGCGCCCTGGGTAAAGACGTCCGCAACGAGCCGGGCAGCGGCGCTGCAGGCGGCCTGGGGTTTGCGGCCAAGGCGTTTCTGGGTGCGCAGTTCAGGGCCGGGGTCGAGGTGGTGGCTGATCTGGTCGGTCTCGCTGAAGCGGTCAAAGAGGCTGATCTGGTCATCACCGGCGAAGGTCGTTTCGACGCGCAGACCTTGCGCGGCAAAACCCCTTTAGGAGTTGCGCGGATTGCCCGGCAACAGCGGGTGCCGGTCATCGTCCTCGCTGGCACGCTGGGCGAGAATTATCAGGCTCTCTATGAGCATGGCATCGACGCCGCGTTCGCGCTCGCCAGTGGGCCGATGACGCTGGAGCAAGCGTGCGCCGAGGCGCCACGGTTGTTGCGAGAGCGCGCCACCGATATCGCCCGGGTCTGGCGGCTGGCCACGCGCAGCACCTGACCTGATTCACGTGGAGGGGAGGCGACACGCCCGCAATGACGGCAGATCTCACTGTCACCGTAGCAGCCGGACGCAGCCCCCCAGGCTCAACAGCTGCTACAGATCAGGGTGCATCCTCGCAGGCTCTGCAGCTGCTACAGATAGACAAATATATTTCGCTACGCAATGCGGAAATTCTTAACCCCGCCGATACAGCTAACAGGCGCACACACCTTCTTACATCAGTGCCGCCAAATTGAACTCCGTGGACACCGGCCATTGAGTCATCTCGGCAAGGACGCTCGCCGTTTTAATCACCCGAGTATCGTCCTATGTCGCTGCGTAATCTGAACATCGCGCCCCGAGCATTTCTGGGTTTCGCCTTTATTGCTTTGCTGGTGGTCGTCCTGGGCATGTTCGCTGCGAGCCGCATGACGATCATCCACAAGGCTTCCATGGACATGGGCGCGACACAGCTGCCCAGCGTCGGATTTCTCGGCAACATGACCGAAAACGTCCTGCGTATGCGCATTCTTTCGTTCCGGGTGCTGGTCAACCGTGATCCGGCGGCGTTGCAGGAAGCGCAGGCACGAATCGCCGTTCTCGTCGACAAGCTCCGCAGTGCGCAGGCCAGTTACGCGGCGCTGCCGGCTCAGCCGGAAGAGATCGCGGTGTACAAGACATTTACCGCGACCCTCGACAGCTACATGCAAGCGCAAACGCAAATGATGGAGCTCTCGCGCCAGGGCAATCTCGATGAAATGCGCAGCCTGATCAATACGCGGATCAAGGACGGCACTGATCAGATGGGCGTGCAGCTCAACAAACTGGTAGCACTCAATACGCTTTACGCGAAGGGCGCCCTGGTGCAGGCGGGCGAGGAATACCGCAACGCCATCACCGGCATTATTGTCGTGTCTGTTGTCGCCGCATTGATGACCGTATTGTTGGCCTGGTTGCTGACTCGCAGCATTGTCACGCCATTAAATCGCGCGCTGACAGCCGCGCAAACCATCGCGAGCGGCAACCTGAGTAAAGTCATCGAGGTCGACGGCAAGGACGAACCGGCGCGCTTGCTTGGCGCCTTGTCCGCCATGCAGGACAACTTGCGCAAGACTATCGAACAAATCGCCGGTTCAGCCACTCAGTTGGGGGCTGCAGCCGAGGAACTCAGCGCGGTAACCGAAGAGGCCTCCCGCGGGCTGCAACAACAGAATAACGAGATCGAACAGGCCGCGACCGCCGTCAACGAGATGACGGCGGCCGTGGAAGAGGTCGCGCGCAATGCGGTTTCGACTTCGCAAGCCTCAAATCAGTCGACCCAGGTGGCACGTGATGGACGTGATCGAGTGGTGGAAACCGTCGACGCTATTCAGACCATGACCCATGACGTGCAGAACACCTCCCTGATGATCGAAGGCCTGGCTGCTCAGGGGCGCGATATCGGCAAAGTGCTGGATGTGATCCGCGCCATCGCCGAGCAGACCAACCTGCTGGCCCTCAACGCTGCCATCGAAGCGGCGCGTGCCGGGGAAGCCGGTCGTGGTTTTGCCGTAGTGGCGGACGAGGTGCGGGCGTTGGCCCATCGGACGGCGCAATCGACTCAGGAAATCGAGAAGATGGTCGCCGGCATCCAGAACGGCACCGGTGAAGCGGTCTCCTCGATGCAGCAAAGCAATCATCGCACTCAGAGTACTTTGGAGAAGGCCCGTGCCGCTGGCGTGGCCCTGGATCAGATCACTCAATCGATCCAGCTGATCAATGAGCGCAACCTGGTGATCGCCAGCGCTTCGGAAGAACAGGCGCAAGTGTCCCGTGAAGTCGACCGCAATCTGGTGAATATCCGCGACCTGGCCACGCAGTCCGCCGCTGGCGCCAACCAGACCAGCGCAGCCACGCATGAACTGTCACGTCTGGCGGTGGATTTGAACGCGATGGTGGCGCGATTCGTGATTTGAGATAGGGTTGAGACTGGATCCCGCGCGACAGGAGAAATACATGCGCTATTCAGCCTTGACCCAACGAATCGCCGGTGACGGAGCGGCGGCCTGGCAGATTCATTATCGAGCGCTGGAATTGCGCGAGCAGGGCGTCGACGTGCTGTTGCTGTCGGTGGGTGACCCGGATTTCGACACGCCCCGACCCATCGTCCAGGCCTGCGTCGACAGCCTGCTGGCGGGTGACACGCATTACCCCGACGTGCGCGGGATTCGCGGCTTGCGCGACAGCATCCTCAACCGCCATCGACGGCAATGCGGCCAGGTGCTGGAGGCCGATCAGGTGATCGTCGTACCCGGCGCTCAGTGCGGTGTTTATTCGGTCGCGCAGTGCCTGTTGAATCCGGGTGATGAAGTCATCGTCGCCGAGCCGATGTACGTGACGTATGAAGGCGTGTTCGGCGCCATCGGGGCGAAAGTGGTGCCGGTGGCGGTGCGTCCGGAGAATGGCTTTCGCATAGACCCGGCAGACGTCGCGGCGCGGATCACGGCAAAAACCCGCGTCATCGTGCTCAACAGTCCGAACAATCCTTCCGGTGCGAGCTTGTCACTGATGATCTGGCAGCAGTTGGCAGCGCTGTGCATTCATCACGATCTCTGGTTGATCAGCGATGAAGTTTACAGCGAGCTTTTGTACGAGGGCCACCACAT
>JALYPE010000322.1 GCA_030856525.1 Pseudomonadota bacterium
ACCATTACCTGGGCGATGTGCTCAAGGAAACCGGCAAACTCGCCTTCGCCGGTGGCTGCGCGCTGAACGTCAAACTGAACCAGAAAATCATCGCCCGCGATGACGTCAAAGAGTTGTTCGTTCAGCCTGCCTCCGGCGATGCCGGCACTGCGGTCGGTGCGGCGGCGTACGTGTCTCACGCCCGTGGCGTGCCGGTCGAGAAGATGGAACACGTCTACCTCGGTCCGTCGTACAGCAACGAAGACGTGCTCGCCGCTTGCGCGCGTCATCCGAGCAAACCGGTTTGGCGCAAGCTTGAGAACATGCCGGAAAACATCGCCAGAATCATGGTCGATGGCAACCCGGTCGCGTGGTTCCAGGGGCGCATGGAGTTTGGCCCGCGTGCGTTGGGCGGTCGTTCGATCATCGGCTGCCCGAGCGCGACCGGCGTTGCCGACCGCATCAACCACCAGATCAAGTTCCGCGAGCGCTGGAGGCCTTTCTGCCCGTCGATGCTCGATACGGTTGCTCCACAAATGATCAAGATCGATCATCCTGCGCCCTTCATGACCTTTACCTTTGAAGTATCTGAAGAGTGGAAGACCCGCGTGCCGGAAGTGGTCCACGAGGACGGCACTTCCCGGGCCCAGGTGCTCAAACGCGAATACAATCCGCGCTATTACGACATGATGAAGGCGCTCGAAGTACTGACCGGCAACGGCGTGTCGCTGAACACCTCGCTGAACCGTCGCGGCGAGCCCATGATCTGCTCGCCGACCGATGCCCTGAACATGTTCTTCGGATCTGATCTGCAGTATCTGATTATGGAAGACATTCTGGTGGTCAAAGAGGGCGCAGACGCATATGACACGCTCGGCTGAACGCCATGTGCTGCAGTTCTGTCACGGCTATGACGGGCCGTTTCTGGACTGCGCTCGGCAGTACGCCAGCCTGTTCGCGGGGACCGGCTATCGCGTGACCACGGTGTTTCTGACCGGGGTCGCCGATGCCGAGATCGCTGCGGGGTGCGCCTCTGACGAAGTGTTGTTCATGGAATACAGCTCCAAGGCCATTCGTGGCCTGAAGCTGGGCGCCATCATCGACTTGCGCAAGATCGCCGCTTCCCGCAATTTCAGTTTTTGCATCGCCCATCGTTTCAAGCCGATCTACATCGCCTTGCTGGGCACGTCTTTGCCGGTGATCGGCGTGCATCATGCGCTGGGCGATTACACGCGCGGCACACGCAAACTCTTCGCGGGTATCTTCCGCAAGCGCCTGAGTCTGCTCGGGGTTTCCGATGCGGTGCGCGATGACATCCGCCACAGCTTGCCGAAATGGCCGGCCGGACAAATCCAGACGCTCTACAACCGCATCGATGTGCTTGCGTTGCAAGGCAGTCAGGTGTCAGTTCGCGAAGCCCGGGAAGCCCTTGGTTTGTCGATGGATGCCTGGGTTGTCGGCAACGTTGGCAGGCTGCACCCGGACAAGGACCAGGCCACGCTACTGCGTGGGTTTGCCACGGCGTTACCGGGTTTGCCGACGAACAGCCAGTTGGCGATTCTCGGCATTGGCCGGTTGGAGCAGGATCTGAAGACGCTGGCCCGCGAACTGGGGGTCGCCGACCGTGTGCTGTTCCTTGGCCAGGTTTCCGAGGCCCGGCGCTATTTTCGCGCGTTCGATGTGTTCGCCTTGAGCTCCGATCACGAACCCTTCGGCATGGTGTTGCTGGAGGCGATGGCCGCTGGTTTGCCTTTGCTGGTGACCGCGTGCGGCGGTGCGAAGGAAGTAGTCGAAGGCGTCGGCATTCTGTTCCCGCAGGGCGATGCCGAGCGCATGGCTCAGGGCCTGCAACGTCTGGCCGCGATGGATGATCAGGAGCGTCAGCAATGTGCGCAGCTGATGCTCGACCGCTTGCACGAGCGCTTTTCCGATCGCGCGGTGCGTGACGTCTTCTGGCAGCTGCCCTTCGTCATTGAACGTGAGCCAAGGGCTTGAAGCTGAAGCAGGGAAGACGATGAAAGTTTTATTTCTGGTCCAGAAAGATCAGCGAGCCATTCTCGACCGCTTGTACGAAGGCGTTGCCGCGCACTGCGAATGCGAGATGCGCTGGCTCGGCAGTGAGGAGCAACGCAACCTGCGTGGCTACTTCCGTCGTGAGGTCGACGTGTCGCGCTATGACCGCATCGTTTTCTTTCTGCGCTTCAAGCAGGAGATCCGCCAGGCCGGGTTCATTCGGACAATCCCCAATCTGGTGATTCTCGAGCACGACGCTTACCAAAACTACATTCCCTGCAAGTACACCGGCAAGTTCAGCGCGCATTATCGGCGCATGCCGTGGGCCCGAATCATCACCTCCGGTTACGTGGTCGGCGAACGCCTGCGCGCAGAAGGGTTTGACGCCGTGTTCGTCCCCAAGGGCTATGACCAGGCGTTGTTGCAGGATCAGGGCCGCGAGCGCGATATCGAACTGGCGTTTGTAGGCAGCACCAGTAGCAGCGCCTACAGTGGTCGCAAGGCATTGCTCGATGAGTTGGCACGTGTCGAACCCTTGGTGGTCACCCGCACCAATTCGGGTGACGAGTACCGCGACACGCTCAACCGCATACGCTTTTTCGTCAGCGCCGATGTCGGTATGGGCGAGTTCATGATCAAGAATTTCGAAGCCATGGCTTGCGGCTGTGTGTTGCTCGCCTATGATCAGGGCGCGGCAGAAAGTAATGCATTGGGCCTGGAGGATATGCACAACGTGGTGTTCTATCAGGACATTGCGCAACTCCAGGAAAAGCTGCGCAGGTTACGCGCGGATCCGCAGCTGGCTCAGCGTATTGCGTGCAACGGTCGTGATCTGGCAGTCAGCCAGTTCAGCTTTGCGCGTATCGGTCAGCGGATCGTTGAGGAACTCGAGCCGGCATTGCGTGCGCGTGCGCCGTTGAGTTTCCTGCAAACAGTTCGCCTTAATCTGGGCATTTGACAAGGTTCACTCGGCGATTGATATTGCTGCCGACTTCGACTTTATTGAGAATCAGGTGCAATTTTCCCAACAAAGCAACATTACATTAGTGGTCACCAGTTGTGGCCGGCTGGATTTGCTCAAGGCGACGCTCGAGAGCTTTGATCGATTCAATACGGCTGCCATTCGTGAGGTGTTCATCACCGAAGATGCCGGCGACGAGGGCGTTCGCTCGATCATTCCCGCTCACTGGAAGGATCACTGCACGGTATTCGTCAATCGCCCGAAGCTGGGTCAACTGGCGTCCATCGACCTGGCCTATGAGCACGTCAAGACGCCGTACATCTTCCATTGCGAAGACGACTGGCAGTTCTATCGCTGGGGGTTCGTCGAAGACTCCATGAC
>JALYPE010000323.1 GCA_030856525.1 Pseudomonadota bacterium
GGCTTGAGCAGGTGAATCTCCACTTCGCCGCGATCATTGGCGAACAGTCGCATCAGGTGCGAGAGCAGATCATCCTCACCTATGAACGGCGCCAGCGAATCGATTTCGCCATTGCGCAGATAGCGAATCGCCACGGGCTGCAGCGGCACTTCGGAATCAATCGCGGCTGACAGCAGACGACCATGAAAGGTGCGCAACGAACGGCCATCGGTGGTGGTGCCTTCCGGGAACATCAGCAGCGGGTGAGCCTGCTGCAGATGGCGGGTCATCTGCTTGCGAATCAACTGGCTGTCGCCCGCGCCGCGACGGATGAACAGGCTGCCGGCCTTGGCGGCCAACCAGCCTGCAACCGGCCAGGTGCGCACCTCGGCTTTGGACAGAAACGACATCGGTGTGAGCATGCCGAGCAACGGGATGTCGGTCCATGACACATGATTGCTGACCCAGAGCATCGGCGTTGTCGGCAATTCGCCGTGCACGGTCATGCGAAAGGGCAGGGCATTGGCCAGCCGCGCCATGAAAAACCGCGACCAGCGCTGCCGGCGCACCATCGAATGGGCGATGCCGAAGCGCTCGAACAGGCCGAACACGCTGGCCATGCTCAACCCCAGTGTCACCACCACCAACACTCGCGCAATCCGCGCGTACACCCGCAAGCGGCTCATCACATCGCCGCCTTGAAGTGGCGGGCGTAGCGCGGGCAGAGTTCGTCGCGTTTGAGCAGGATGAACACGTCGGCCACCTGGAAATCTTCGTCCCAGCACGGCTCGCCGCAGATCTTCGCGCCGAGGCGCATGTAGGCTTTGAGCAGTGGCGGCATTTCGGCGATGACGTTGGAAGGGATGTCCAGCACCGGCAGCGGCTTTTTCGGTTCGGCACGCAGGTGTTCGGTGCACAGGTAACGTTCGCGCAGCCGCTGCATGATCGCATGCGCCTGAATGCCGCCGTCCTGCATCGGAATGCTCGCGCAGCCCATCAGATAGCTGTAGCCGCCCTGATTGAGGACTTCGGCCAGTTCGCCCCAGAGCACGGCGATGGTGCCTCCGTTGCGGTAAGCCGGATCGACGCAAGTGCGACCGATTTCCAGGATCGGGCCCTGCAGATGGACCAGGCCGTGCAGGCTGAATTCTTCTTCGCTGTAAAACTTGCCGAGGCTGCTCGCCGCGGTGTGATCGAGCAAGCGAGTGGTTGCCACCAGACGCCCGGTGTTCAAATCGCGTACGCCGATGTGGGCGCAGTGAACATCATAGTCATCCATGTCCAGACCCAGCTCAGCGCCTTTCAGTTTGGCGTTGAATTCGCCGCTGAACACGTTGAAGCGCAAAGCCTGGGCTTCCTGCAAGGCTTGGGCGCCCACCAGGCGTTCGGCTTGCAGGCGGCGTTCATTGCCGGTGTCGCTGATGCGGGCGATCTGAGTCATTGCGTCTCTCCGTGCGGGCTGCTCACCCGTCTTGGTTAACAGCCGATCGACTTTCTTTATGCAGCCGTGTTGTGCAAAGTCAGGCTATGTAGCCCCGGTGTCATCGCCATGAAGCTTTGGTGATGCTTATATGACAGCCCTCGAGGAGCCTCTTATGCCCTGGCAGACTCTGTTGAATCGCCGCGATCGCCTGCCGGCCGAACCGAACGTGGGTGACGGCTTCGCGACCCTGTTGCAGCACCTCGGCACGGTGACGCCCTTCGAGCTGGCCGTGTTTGGCGCACGGCAGATGGCAACGCCGGGGCTGGCGTTTCTGGTGGGGTATCAGGCGGCGTTGCGCATGCTCTGGCCGAGCGCGCCACTGAGCCTTGGCGCGTTGTGTGCGACCGAGCAGCGCAGCCTGCGCGTGGCGGACATGCACACGCGTTTGAGTGGACTGCGTCTCAGCGGGTGCAAGGATTTTGTCACCGCCGGTGATGCCGCCGACTGGCTGCTGGTCGCCGCCCGCAGCGAAGCGCCAGGGGAGGTTGCGCGATTGAGCCTGGCGGTGGTGTACCCCGACGAGCCGGGCGTGCAGGTGGAAAAACTGCCGCCGATCCCGCTGATGCCGGACATCAGCCACGGTCGCCTGATTCTGGAAAATGCCCAGTGCGAGCTGCTGGCCGGAGACGGCTGGGAGGCCTACGTCAAACCGTTTCGCACCCTTGAAGATGTCTATGTGCTGAGCGCGATGACGGCTTGGCTTTATGGCGTCGGGCAGGATGGCGACTGGTCGCAGACGTTGCAATTGCGCTTGCTGGCGCTGCTGGCCGGGTGCGCGGAAGTGAGCCGGCACGCGCCGAACAATCCGGCGGGGCATGTGTTGCTGGGCGGACTGTTTGCGCAATTTGACGCGCTCAAGGCTGAAGTCGGCCAGGCCATGGCCGATGGGCCGCAGGAATGGGCCGTGATGTGGCAGCGCGACCAGGCGGTGATGGATCTGGCCTCCGCTGCCAGGAGGAAGCGGCTGGCGAAGGCACTGGCTGAATTTTCGTGGAATTGACTGGCGTCATCGCGGGCAGGCTCGCGCCCCTTCGCGGGCAAGCCTTGCTCCCACAGGGGAATGCATTTGCAGTGTAGGAGCGAGCCTGCTCGCGATGGCGGTATTCCCGTCACCACATCCCCCGGAACTGTCATTAACCTCGACTAGGCTCACCAGGTCCATCCATCGAGCCCTCACCATGTTCAAAGGCTTGTCTGTGTTTCTCATCCTGTTGTTCAACCTCCCGGCCATCGCTGAAACCTGGCCGGGCGAGCAATGGGCAACAGGTCCGGCCAGCAACGGGCCCGCCCTGCAAGCTCTGGAGAACTACGCCTTCGCGCCCCGCGACGAGGCCACCCGTCAAGGCATTCGCACCGACGCCTTGCTGGTGATCCACGACGGTCAATTGATCTACGAACGCTATGCCGGTCCGACCCGCGCCGAGACGCCCCACCTGACCTGGTCCATCAGCAAAAGCCTGCTGGCGAGCCTTTTGGGCGTGGCCTATGGCGAAGGACTGTTCAAACTCGACGACCCGGCGCAGAAGTTTTATCCGCCGCTGGCCAATCATCCGGCGATCAGCATGGCCGACCTGCTGCACTGGGCCTCGGGCCTGGACTGGCAGGAAGATTATGAATATGCCCCGCTGAAATCCTCGGTGGTGGCGATGCTCTACACCCGTGGCCGCGAGGACATGGCGGCGTTCACCGCCGACCACGTCAAGTATGCACCGCCCGGACAGGCCTTCCGCTATTCCAGTGGCGATACCAACCTGTTGTCCGCCGCCTTGAAAAACATCGTCGGGCCTGCGCGTTATGCAGACTATCCGTGGACCGCGCTGTTCGAGCCATTGGGTATCCGCGACGCCGTGTGGGAAACCGACGCCACCGGAACGTTCGTCGGCTCGTCATACGCTTACCTGACCGCGCGGGATTTGGCGCGAATCGGTTTGTTGATGGCCCGCGACGGTCGTTGGCGAGATCGACAATTGCTGCCGCGAGACTGGGTGGCGTTTAATCGTCAGCCGTTCGCCGGCTATCAAGCCCAGCAGGATGAAGCCGTTCCCGGCGGTCACTGGTGGCTCAACCGCTCGGCGGACGGCGGTGCAAAAGCGTGGCCGGATGCTCCCGCCGAGACCTTCGCTGCGCTGGGCCATTGGGGTCAGGCGATGTACGTGATGCCCGGCGAACGGCTGATCATCGTGCGCTACGGCGATGATCGCGACGGCAGCTATCGACACAACGAATTGCTCAGACTCGCGCTGAAAGCCTTTGCGCAGCCGGTGCAGCCATGAACCGATTCGTCCGGCGCCGACCGTTCAGCACGCTGGCGTTGATCCTGCTGATCGCCTTGCTTGGCTGGGTCTGGCATGAGCGCGTGGCGCTGTGGGCGTTCCCCGACATCATCAGCGCCTACACGGCGAAGGAATATTGTTCGTGTCGCTACGTGATGAACAACGACGCCGGATATTGCCACGCTTATGTGAAGCAATGGCTGCCTACCAGCGGGTTTAGCGACGACGTCGCGAGCAAGCGCATCACCGTGAGCGGCATGGGCCGCAGTAATAGCGCGGTGTGGATTAATCAGCGCCAAGGCTGCCGACTGAATCCCTGATCACCCCGGCAAACGCGCTTTTGTGGCGAGGGGATTTATCCCCGTTGCGCTGCGAAGCAGTGCCAGCACCTGCGATCACCGGTGTAACAGGTAAAACTCGTTGCCTGTTTTCGGGAGCGCTGCGCACTCCAGCGGGGGTAAACCCCCTCACCACAAAGCTTGGGTGTCACTGATGGACAGTTTGCTTCTGGCGCCCGGGCGGTTAAGGTTCGTGCACGTTTATTTCCAGTACGAGTCTTTATGCTCAACCGCTCCCTTGTCAAAATCCTCGCTGGCCTGCTGCTGACCGGCGCTTCGCTGTCGGCGCAGGCCAATTGGTACCTCGACGGCGAATCCTCGCGGCTGTCGTTCATTAGTACAAAAGATGCCCACATCTCCGAAGTGAACCGCTTTCTGGTGCTGCACGGCAAAGTCAGCCCCAAAGGCGTGGCCGAGGTGGAAGTCGAGCTGGAGTCCGTCAACAGCGGCATTCCGTTGCGCGACGAACGCCTGCGCAAGGAGCTGTTCGAGATTCAGACGTTCCCCGAAGCGCTGATCACCACGCAGATCGACCTGCGGCCGATCAACGACCTGGCGCCCGGCGCGCAACTCGAATTGCGCCTGCCGGTGACCGTGAAACTCCACGGCAAAACCCACGAATACAACGCCGAGCTGCTGGCGACACGCCTCGATGACCGCCGTTTCCAGGTCGTCACGCTTGAGCCGCTGGTGATCAACGCCTCCGATTTTGACCTGGCGCCTGGCCTGGAAAACCTGCGAAAAGTCGCCGGTTTGTCAGCCATCAGCTTGTCAGTGCCAGTGGGTGCGGTGCTGATTTTCACGGCGCGCTGATATGTCCGGTGCGATTTTCCCCTGGCGTGAAGGTAATCGGTTCGAGCTGCTGATCGACGGTCCGCAGTTCTTTCCGCGCATGCTGGTGGCGATCGCTCGCGCTCAAGAACAGGTCGAACTGGAACTGTATCTGGTCGAGGCGGGCGCCTGCGCCGATGCGATGGTTCAAGCGCTGGTGCACGCGGCTGAACGGGGCGTGCGTGTGCGTTGCCTGTTCGATGATTACGGCAGCCTCGCCTTCAATCCGACACTGCGCCAGCAACTGACGGCAGCGGGCGTCGAGCTGCGTTTCTACAATCGCCTGAACTGGCGTCGCTGGGTCGGCAATCTGTATCGCGATCATCGCAAACTGTTGTTGGTGGATCAGTGCCTGGCGGTGGTCGGCGGTACGGGGGTCACCGACGAATTCTGGACGCCCGGCGAGGACACCAGTGAATGGCACGAAGTGATGGTGGAAATCAGCGGCCCGCTGGTGATCGACTGGCAATTGCTGTTCGACCGACAATGGATCGCCAACCGCCATCGGCGGGCCTGGAAGCCCACTGCCAATTTTGGCTTGCCGCGCCTGCCGCGCGTGCCGGCCAAGGGCGACGGCATGGGCCGGGTCGCGTATGCCGACGCCCGCCAGCACCGCGACATCCTGCAGTCGCTGGTGCGCGCGTTGAACAGCGGCCAGCAGCGCATCTGGCTGGCCACGCCGTATTTTCTGCCGACCTGGAAAGTCCGCAGGTCGCTACGTCGAGCTGCCGCCCGTGGCATCGACGTACGCCTGCTGCTCACCGGACCGCGCACCGATCACCCGTCGGTGCGCTACGCCGGCCATCGTTATTACCCGCGCCTGCTCAAGGCTGGCGTGAGGATTTACGAGTATCAGCCGTGTTTCCTGCACTTGAAAATGGTCCTGATCGACGACTGGGTGAGCATCGGCTCGTGCAACTTCGATCACTGGAATCTTCACTTCAACCTGGAAGCCAACCTCGAAGCGCTGGACGCCGGACTGACTCACGCGGTGGCTGCCAGTTTTGCCAAGGATTTCGCCCTCAGCCAGGAAATCAGCCTCGAAGCCTGGCAGCGCCGGCCGTTGTGGCGAAGGATCAAGCAGCGGGTGTGGGGATGGGTGGATCGACTGGTGGTGAATCTGCTGGATCGGCGCGGGTAGTTGCTACATCGCTCCCACAGGGGGCTTGGGTTAATCACAAAATGTAATCCAACCCTAAACCTGTAGGCGCTGGCTTGCCAGCGATGGCGGCTGGACATCCAACGAAGATGTCGAATGTGCCGGCCTCATCGCTGGCAAGCCAGCGCCTACAGAAGTTCTCGGTATTACAGGAGTTCGAAACTCTGCTGCGTCACATCCTGCGAATCCAGGCCGATCTGCACGTTGAACTTGCCCGGTTCTGCCGCGTACTTGAGCTGCGCATTGAAGAACTTCAGGTCGTCCTCGGTGATGGTGAAGTGCACGACTTTCTGTTCGCCGGCCTTGAGCATGATTTTCTGGAAGTTCTTCAATTCCTTGACCGGGCGAATCATCGAGCCGGTCACGTCCTGAATGTACAGCTGGACCACCGCTTCGCCTTCACGCTTGCCGGTGTTCTTCAGCATCACGCTGGCGTCGAGCTTGCCGGTCTTGTTCAGCGTGGTCGACGACAACGCCATGTCGGTCAGGCTGAAAGTTGTGTAGCTCAAGCCGAAGCCGAACGGGAACAGTGGCCCGGTGGTGTCATCGAAATATTGCGAGGTGTAGTTGCCCGGTTTGCCCGGCGTAAACGGCCGGCCAATGCTCAGGTGATTGTAGTAAGTCGGGATCTGCCCCACCGAACGTGGGAAGGTGATCGGCAGTTTGCCCGACGGGTTGTAATGGCCGAACAGCACGTCGGCGATCGCATTGCCGCCTTCGGTGCCGCTGAACCAGGTTTCCAGAATCGCGTCAGCCTGTTCCTTTTCTTCCAGGATCGACAGCGGGCGGCCGTTCATCAACACCAGCACCAACGGCTTGCCGGTGGCCTTCAGCGCTCTGAGCAGATCGCGCTGACTGGCCGGAATGTTCAAGTCTGTACGGCTCGACGATTCGTGCGACATGCCGCGTGATTCGCCCACGGCAGCCACGATCACGTCTGCATCCTTCGCAGCATTAACAGCTTCGTCGATCAACACCTGCGCCGAGCGCGGGTCATCGACCACTTCCGGGGCATCGAAGTTGAGGAAATTGAGGTAATCGAGGACTTTCTTGTCGCCGGTGATGTTGGCGCCGCGAGCGTAGATCAGCGTCGATTGATCACCGAGCGCGTGGGTCATGCCGTCGAACAATGTGACCGACTGCGCCGGACGGCCAGCGGCTGCCCAGCTGCCCATCATGTCGATCGGTGCTTTGGCCAAAGGGCCGACCAGCGCGATTTTCGCGGTTTTCTTCAGCGGCAGGGTTTCGCCCTGATTTTTCAGCAGCACCAGACTGCGGCGCGCGACATCGCGGGCCTCGGCGCGGTGCAGACGGCTTTCGGCATACGTGTCGACCGGGTCATCTTCAGCTT
>JALYPE010000324.1 GCA_030856525.1 Pseudomonadota bacterium
GGTGATGCCGGCAAACGCCTGACCCGTTACGCGGTGACCCTGCGCCCACAACTGTCGTACCTGGCGCACCGCATCAACCAGCGCATCTTCCAGAACCTGACCGTGCCGAAAATCATCGCCAGCGTCCTCGAAGATCACGGCATTCAAGGCAATGCCTACGCCTTCAAGGTCGGGGCTGTTTATCCAGAGCGCATCTACTGCGTTCAGTACGACGAGTCAGACCTGCAGTTCATTCAGCGCTTGTGCGAGGAAGAAGGTATTCACTACCACTTCGAGCACACCACCACCGGCCACACACTGGTGTTCGGCGATGACCAGACGGTGTTCCCGAAACTGGCCCCGGTGGCCTATCAGCAAGACTCCGGCATGGTCGCCAACGACCCGGTGGTCAAGCGCTTCGACCTGCGCCTGGAAACCCGCACCAGCCGCACGACGCGTCGCGATTACGACTTCGAAAAACCCCGCATCACCCTTGAAAGCGAGCATCGCGACGATGCCGTGCCGGACCTCGAAGACTACGACTACCCCGGCCGATTCGTCGACCGTGAACGCGGCAAGCATCTGGCCAAACGCGCCCTTGAGCGTCACCGCAGTGACTTCCAGTTGGCCGAAGGCCGAAGCGATCAGCCGAACCTGGTCAGCGGCCATTTCCTCGCCCTGACGCAACACCCCAAGCCGAAGTGGAACGACCTGTGGCTGCTGACCGAAGTGCTGCACGAAGGCAAACAGCCGCAAGTGCTGGAAGAGTCGGTGACCAGTGACACCACGGCGCTCAAGGACGACTTCCATCAGGGTTATCGCAACCGCTTCCAGGCGACGCCGTGGGACGTGCCGCATCGTCCGCCGCTGACCCAGAAAAAACCGCGCATCCTCGGCAGCCAGAGTGCCGTAGTCACCGGCCCCAAGGGCGAAGAAATCCACTGCGATCAATACGGCCGCGTCAAAGTGCAATTTCACTGGGACCGCGAAGGCCAGGCTGACGACAAGACCAGTTGCTGGCTGCGCGTCTCTTCCGCCTGGGCCGGCGCGCACTACGGCGGCATCGCCATCCCGCGCATTGGCATGGAAGTGCTGGTCACGTTTCTGGAAGGCGACCCCGATCAACCTCTGGTTAGCGGTTGCCTGTTCCACAAGGAAAACGTCGTCCCCTACCCTCTGCCGGCCAACAAGACCCGCAGCACGTTCAAAACCCTGAGTTCCCCGGGTGGCGCGGGCTACAACGAACTGCGCATCGAGGACAAGAAGGGCCAGGAGCAAATCTTCCTGCACGCTCAACGTGACTGGGACGAAAACGTCGAGCATGACCAGAAGATTCGCGTTGGCAACGAGCGCTACGACACGGTCGAGAAGAACAGCTACACGGAGTTCAAGGCTGAGGAACACCACACGGTGTATGCCGATCGCAAGGTTGAAGCCAAGGCCAGCGATCATCTGACGGTGGCGGTTAATCAGCACATCAAGCTGGGGACCGGGCAGTTCATCGATGCGGGACAGGAAATCCAACTGAGCAGCGGCTTGAAAGTGGTGATGGAAGCCGGCAGCGAACTGACGCTCAAGGGCGGCGGTAGTTTTATCAAGATCGATGCCGGTGGTGTGACGTTGAGTGGGCCGGTGATCAATATGAACTCTGGTGGTAGTCCGGGCAGTGGCAGCGGCGCCGCCCCGCTACTGCCCGGCGTACTGAAACAGGCCGACGCCGACACAGCCGGCCAGGTACTGACCCCGGCCCAGATCAACACCCTGAAACGCAACGCGCCGTTCTGTGAAGAGTGCGAGAAGTGCAAGGCAGGTGCTTGTGCGATCTGATCTCTTGACTCCACAGGCGTGGCTGGCCGAGCGGCCGTTGCAAGCAGGCGAGCGGTTGTACCTGATCGTGAGCGCCGCCAGTGATGCCGAGCCCCTTAAGGCCTTTTACCAACAACCGATGGCGCCGGAATTGGTACCCATTTGGAGCGGCACGCCGTACGCCGATTGGCAACCTGTGATGCCCTATCTCGCCGAACTGCAGGCCAGGACCGGTTTTCTTCAGTGGATTGCCGACACCGATGCCCTGGACTGGGGTTGGTTGGCTGTGTCAACCAGCACGCCCGACGTGGTGTTCGAACATCTTCGCAGCCTGACTCAGGTGCGCATGCCCGATGGGACCGAAGTGTTTTTCCGATTCTGGGATGGGCGGCACATCTTTCCGATTCTTGAAGCACTTAGCGACCGTGTTGGCGAGGTTCTACCCGTGTTCGACCGCTACCTGATCAATGGCCGGACACTGGAAGTGGGGCCGAGAAAAGTGCCGCCAACGAAAGACTGGCCGTGGTGGGACGTGCCGCAAAAGGTGCTCGACAGCCTGGCAGCAAAAGACCAAACCACCGTCGTCGACAATTTGATGCAGTGGCTGGGAGAGGATTGCCCGGAACTGTTCTTCGCCTTCCCCGAAAGCAACTTGCGCCACAAGGTAGAGCGCTTCGTCCGCCAACAGTCCAATACAGAAGACGTTGCAGAGCGTCTCGTTGCTCAGCTGACAAAGGAAGTCACGTCATGATTGATCCCATCGGTAAATTGGTCCTTCAAGTCCTGGATGCCAAGACACCTGACGTGAGTGTGATTCTCAAGGATTTCAATAATTGCCTGAGTGACTACAAAGCCTGGGCCGATAGCTTCTGGACTGGCTGGGCAATGGATGTAGACCAGAAGTTCAAGGTGGGCAACGAAGTCAGCGTCACCGAACGCAAAACCAGGACAGGAC
>JALYPE010000335.1 GCA_030856525.1 Pseudomonadota bacterium
CCGTATTGCTCCCACTTCTTTTCAGCCGCTATGTGATGACGCCGTTACTTGCGAATTACATGGAGGTTTATCCCGAGGTCAAAGTATTCGCTCATTATCATGATCGATTTCCGAACATGAACGAGGAGAGTCTGGACGTGGCCGTGCTGGTGGGACATTTGCCCAGTTCATCGTTGATCGCAAGGCCCGTTGGCTACGTGCGTTCGATTGTTTGTGCCAGCCCCTCATACCTGCAAGCCCATGGTGTGCCCGCCGAGCCGGAGGACCTCAAACGTCATCGGCTGATTGGCATACAAGCCTATCGGGAGAAGATCCACTGGGACTTTGCCAGACTCGGTGTTCAGACGACCCTCAAGGCCCGATCACGCGTCAGTTGCACCACTGCGCAAGCGGCCATTGATACGGCGGTGCACGGCGGAGGGCTTACGCGCTGCCTGAGTTATCCGGCTTACGATTATTTGCAAAGCGGTCGATTGCACCGGGTACTGCAACCTTTCGAGCTGCCGGCGCTTCCGGTACATGTCGTCTATCGAGAAAGGCGCAGGGCCTCAATGAGAGTGCGCAGTTTTGTCGACTACATTGTCGAGCGCTTGCGCGAACATCCGGCACTGCTGCCGGATGCGCTGTAAAGATCAGCGACCACAAGTCGCTGACAACCTTCATTTAGCGGTCGCTGCCTTCTCTATCAGGGCGGCGACGACTTTCGGATTGGACACCATCACAACGTGGGACGCGCCTTTGACCACGACGGTCTGCCTGGCATGTGCCCGCTCAGCCATGAAAGCCTGCGCTTGTGCCGGGATGTTTTTATCCGCGTCGCCGTAAACAAACCAGGAAGGAATGGTTTTCCAGGCCGGTTCGGTGGATGCTTCGTTGAGCGCAGCGACTGTCACGGGACGTTGGGTGGCAGCCATCAATCTGGCGTCCGCGTCAGGAACATCAGCGGCGAACTGCTCATGAAATTTGTCCTGCTGGATATACAGGTCCTTGCCGCCGTCAGCCAGGTCTACGGGCGCGGAGAGAGTCGGGCCCAAAGTGCCGCCGGGGAAACGCCCCGATAATTCAGCAGTGGATTCACCTGCTTCGGGTGCAATGGCGGCGACGTACACCAGTGCCTTGACGTTGGCGTTGCCGTATGCCGCTTCGCTGATGACGGGCCCACCGTAGGAGTGGCCGACCAGCACGACCGGCGTTTTGATGCTGGCAAGCACGTCAGCCACTGATTGCGCATCACCCTTGAGTGAGCGGAGCGGGTTCGCGGCTGCGATCACTGGATAGCCATCCTTTTTCAAAATCTTGACCACGCCATTCCAGCTGCTGGAATCGGCAAAAGCGCCGTGAACGAGTACCACAGTCGGTTTGACCGGCGCAGCCAGCGCGGCGGTGGCACTGGCCATGGCGGCCGCCAGGGCCAGACCTGCAAAAATCTTTTTCATCGGATGTTCCTGTGTGAGCGTGGGATGGATGCGACAGGGATATTTGAGCCGTTCGCTGTGTTCCCTGTGTGTCCGGGTTTGCAGTGCCATGCATGCAAACGTGTCTGAACCCACCTTCGCTACGTACCGATACAAACCAGTATTTCAGCGGGCGAAACAGTGGATTGCGTTTTGTGGCCGTTCTCATCAAAGCGATAAAAGCAGAGCATGCGTTCAAGCACTTTTCAAAGGCTTCAACGCGGAGATCACTACCCGATGAAACGAGTACTCATGCTGCTCGCCAATGGCGTCGAACCGATGGAAATGGCAGCCTTCACCGACGTGCTTGGCTGGGCTGACCTGATCGGTGATTGCCCTCTAGAGTTGGTAAACGCAGGCCTTCGCAGAAAAATCGTCACCACGTTTGGTCTCACCATCAATCCAGGATCTCTATTGCGTGACCTGGATATCAGCAGCTTCGACGCTCTGGCATTGCCGGGCGGTTTTGAACCGTCGGGATTTTATGAAGAGGCTTTAAGTGAGCCGTTTCTGCGCGCGATTCGCTATTTTGTCGAAGCCGGCAAACCCGTCGCCAGCGTTTGTGTGTCATCGGTATGTCTGGGTGCAGCGGGGGTGTTGCGTGGGAGAAAAGCGACGACCTATCACCAGGAAGGCGGCAAGCGCAAGAATCAACTCGTGGAAGCAGGCGCTCTGTTCGTCGATCGACCTGTCGTGATTGACGACAACATTATTACTTCGAGCGGACCAGGCACCGCCACTGAAGTCGCTTTTTTGCTGCTGGAAAAACTCACCGGGGCTGATAACGCGACGTACATCCGTCAGAAAATGCGCTTTGCTACGCCCGATCGTCATTGGTTCGAGACGCCCCAGGTTCCTGAGAACTTTATGCAGTGATCGGAACAACCACAACCAGGTGACCTATTGAGAGGTGATCATGAATAAAACGGACGAGCCAGGGGCCTCACCCTGGCATGCCGGTGAACGGCAGCTGCAGGAAAGCGTCGGCGTGGCGCAGCAGATGGAGCACTTTGGGCGAAAGGTTGTACGCGACTACATGCCGGATCAGCATCGTTCGTTTTACAGCCAGCTGCCTTATCTGGTGCTGGGGGCTGTCGATGAAAACGGCATGCCTTGGGCGACGTTGATCGAGGGGCCCCCAGGGTTTGTCAGTTCCCCCGACCCACGCATGCTCCAACTCGACCGCTTCCCCGCAGACGGTGACCCGGTCAAACCAGCATTGCAAAAGGGTGCTGCAGTCGGGCTACTCGGTATCGATTTGAAGACCCGTAGGCGCAATCGTATGAACGGCAATATCAACACCGCCTCCTCTGGCGGTGTCGCCGTTTCTGTCGTGCACGCTTTCGGCAACTGTCCGCAATACATCCAGTTGCGAAGTGTTGAGCCGGTCAGCGTTGGTCGTTCCTCATCCGATGCTGCAGTGCAGTGCCTGCACGAACTGGACGAGTCTGCCCAAGAGATGATTCGCAAGGCCGATACGTTTTTTCTTGCCAGCTACGTGGACCTGGACGGCGACTCATCGAGGCGCTCGGTAGACGTCTCGCACCGCGGAGGTAACCGAGGTTTTGTCAGGGTCGAAGGCAATGTGCTGACGATTCCCGATTTCGCCGGCAATCTGCATTTCAATACATTGGGCAACTTGCTGCTCAACCCTAAGGCGGGTTTGGTCTTTGTCGATTTCTCGTCAGGTGATGTGCTTCAGGTGGCCGGGCGCACGGAGCTTATTCTTGAGGGGCCGGAAATCGCAGCGTTCCAAGGGGCCGAAAGACTCTGGACCCTTACGGTGGAGCATGTCGTCAGAAGGCGAGCCGTGCTGGCCCTGCGCTGGAAATTCGAAGCTTTCTCGCCTAACAGTTTGATGACCGGCAACTGGGAAAAAGCAGAGGGCCGCTTACAGGCCGATGCGTTGCGCGACCAATGGCGGCATCTGCGGGTGACCCGCATCGTTGAAGAGAGCAGCACCATCAGCTCTTTTTACCTGGAGCCCGACGATGGCGCCGGGATGCCACGTTTCGAGGCGGGCCAGCATTTACCGGTACGGTTTAGCCTGGTTGAAGGGCAGCCGGCCCTTGTCAGAACTTACAGTGTCTCGAGCGCACCTTCTGACAATTTCTTCCGGATAAGTGTCAAGCGTGACGGGTTGGTGTCGTCGCACTTGCACAACCAGATTCGGGTGGGTGATCTCATCGAAGCCCGTGCTCCGCAAGGTCGATTTACAGTGCAGGCCGATGAGCATCGGCCGTTGGTTCTGTTGGCCGCTGGCGTCGGCGTCACGCCGCTGCTGTCGATGCTGCGCGAAGTCATCTACGAAGGAGAGCGAACTCGTCGCACTCGGCCGACCTGGTTTATTCAGAGCGCGCGGAGTCTGGCGGAGCTGGCATTTCGGGACGAGCTGTTTGAACTGGCGACACGTGCGAAAGATAAAGTTCGCGCCTTGCGACTTCTGAGTCAGCCCGAGCAGCACGCTCGCGAGGGCGAAGACTTTGAATTGGCTGGACGTGTGGATGTCGCTCTGCTCAAGGCGCTTTTGCCCCTGGATGATTATGACTTTTACCTGTGCGGTCCAGGCGCATTTACCCAGGCTTTATACGACGGGCTACGTGAACTACGCATCGGCGATGATCGCATTCACGCCGAAACTTTCGGGCCTTCGACGCTGGTTCGGTTACGCGATCAGTTGACCCC
>JALYPE010000346.1 GCA_030856525.1 Pseudomonadota bacterium
GTCATGGACCTTTTTATCTAAATATGACTGTAAGAATGCAGGGGGCCGCTTCGCCGCCCAGCGGGGATAAAATCCCCTCGCCACAGTACCTGGCCCGCCTTTAACACTCTGTTTTCATGGCCAATTAGATGATCACGCCAACCCCCTGCTACCACTGTGCCCTGCCCGTCCCGGCCGGCAGCCGCTTCACCGCCGCCGTCCTCGGGGATACCCGCGAGTTCTGCTGTCCGGGTTGCCAGGCTGTGGCCGAAGCCATTGTGGCCGGGGGTCTGGAAAATTATTACCAGCATCGCAGTGAAGCTTCGGCCAATCCCGAAGGCTTGCCGGTGCAACTGGTCGATGAACTGGCGCTGTACGATCGCGCTGACGTGCAACAACCCTTCGTCCGCCACGACGGCGAACTCGCGGAAACCACCCTGTTGATGGAAGGCATCAGTTGCGCCGCGTGCGGCTGGCTGATCGAGAAACACTTGCGCGGGTTGCCCGCGGTCGCCGAAGCGCGCTTGAACCTGTCCAACCACCGTCTGCATGTACGCTGGGCCGATGCGCAATTGCCGCTGAGCCAGGTCCTGAGTGAACTGCGCCATATCGGCTACGCCGGGCATCCTTATCAAGCCGACCGCGCCAGCGAACAACTGGCAGGCGAGAATCGTCTGGCGCTGCGACAACTCGGCGTCGCCGGCCTGCTGTGGTTTCAGGCAATGATGGCGACCATGGCCACCTGGCCTGAATTCAACATCGACCTCAGCCCCGAACTGCACACCATCCTGCGCTGGGTTGCACTGTTCCTGACCACACCGATCGTGTTCTACAGCTGCGCGCCCTTCTTCAAAGGCGCGATGCGTGATGTGCGTACCCGGCACCTGACCATGGACGTTTCGGTGTCGCTGGCCATCGGCAGCGCCTACATCGCCGGCATCTGGACCTCGATCACTGGCGTGGGTGAATTGTATTTCGATGCGGTCGGCATGTTCGCGCTGTTCCTGCTGGCCGGGCGCTATCTGGAGCGCCGTGCCCGCGAACGCACTGCTGCCGCCACCGCGCAACTGGTCAATCTGCTGCCGGCCTCGTGCCTGCGCTTGAGCGCAGATGGCCAGAGCGAACGCATCCTGCTCAGCGAATTGCGTGTGGGTGATCACGTGCTGGTGCATCCCGGCGCGATCCTCCCGGCGGATGGCAAGATTGTCGAAGGCCAGTCGAGTGTCGACGAATCCCTGCTGACCGGCGAATACCTGCCGCAACCCCGCACGCCCGGCGATGCCGTGACCGCGGGCACACTGAATGTGGAAGGCGCGCTGACGGTAGAAGTTATTGCGCTCGGGCACGACACGCGACTGTCCGCGATCGTTCGCCTGCTCGACCGCGCCCAGGCCGAGAAGCCAAGACTGGCGGAAATTGCCGACCGTGCCGCGCAATGGTTTCTGCTGCTGTCGCTGATTGCCGCTGCCGTCATCGGTCTGGTCTGGTGGGAGCTCGATGCCTCTCGCGCGTTCTGGATTGTCCTCGCCATGCTGGTCGCGACCTGCCCGTGCGCGCTGTCCCTTGCCACACCGACCGCGCTCACCGCGGCCACCGGTACGTTGCACAAGCTCGGTTTGCTGTTGACTCGCGGCCACGTGCTGGAAGGCCTGAATCAGATCGACACGGTGATTTTCGACAAGACCGGCACGCTCACCGAAGGTCGCTTGGCCCTGCGTGCGATCCGCCCGCTCGGCTTGCTGGACAGCGATCAATGCCTGAGCCTTGCTGCAGCCCTCGAAAATCGTTCCGAGCACCCGATCGCCAGGGCGTTTGGACGTGCACCGTTGGCGGCTGAAGACGTTCAGAGCACACCGGGCCTGGGCCTGGAAGGCCTGGTGGGTGAGCAACGCCTGCGAATTGGCCAGCCAGCCTTTGTCTGTGAACTGAGCGGTGCGGCGGTGCCATCGATGCCCGATGAACCGGGTCAATGGCTGCTGCTTGGCGGCACTGATGGACCGCTGGCGTGGTTCGTGCTCGATGACCGTCTGCGCGATGACGCGCCCGCGCTGCTCGCAGCCTGCAGGGCGCGCGGCTGGCGAACGTTGTTGCTATCGGGCGATAGCTCGCCGATGGTCGCCAGCGTTGCGGCGCAACTGGGCATTGATGAAGCCCGGGGCGGACTGCGTCCGGACGATAAACTGCAGGTGCTGCAGCAGCTGCACAAGGAAGGTCGCAAAGTGTTGATGCTCGGCGACGGGGTCAACGACGTGCCGGTGCTGGCCGCCGCCGACATCAGCGTGGCGATGGGTTCGGCGACTGATCTGGCGAAAACCAGCGCCGATGCCGTGCTGCTGTCCAATCGGCTCGACGCATTGGTGCAGGCCTTCAGTCTCGCTCGACGGACCCGGCGAGTGATCATCGAGAATTTGCTCTGGGCAGGGTTGTACAATGGCCTCATGTTGCCGTTTGCCGCCCTCGGCTGGATCACGCCGGTGTGGGCCGCGGTCGGTATGTCCATCAGTTCGTTGACCGTGGTGCTGAACGCGTTGCGCCTGACTCGCCTGCCGAGCGCGCCCGCCGCCACCACCACGCCAGAAACCCGCCCGCTGCCGGCCTGAGCCGCGCGGGCATGGAGTTCTCCCATGCCAGCTCTCTACGTGATGATCCCGGCCGCGCTGCTGATCGTCGGCATCGCGATTTATATTTTCTTCTGGGCAGTCGACAGCGGTCAGTACGACGACCTCGACGGCCCGGCTCATAGCATTCTGTTTGACGACCAGGACCCGAATCACCAGGCCGCCGTCGATGAAGCCAGCAGTCAGCCGGTGAAACCGGACGACAAGGCTCCACCCCATGCTTGAGTTGGCGCCACTGCTGGTGTCTGCGCTCATCCTCGGCCTGCTTGGCGGCGGCCATTGCCTTGGGATGTGCGGCGGTTTGATGGGCGCGCTGACCCTGGCGATTCCCAAGGACCAACGCAGCCGCCGATTTCGTCTGCTGCTGGCTTACAACCTTGGACGAATTCTCAGTTATGCCACGGCGGGGTTGCTGATCGGGCTGGCGGGATGGGCGGTAGCCAACAGTCCGGCGGCGATGTTCATGCGCGTCCTTGCCGGTTTGCTGCTGATCGCCATGGGACTGTACCTGGCGGGATGGTGGAGCGGCCTGACCCGGATTGAAAGCCTCGGTCGCGGACTGTGGCGG
>JALYPE010000359.1 GCA_030856525.1 Pseudomonadota bacterium
GTATGGGTGTTCAGCGGCGGCGACTGGCTGCTCAAGGACTCGACCGGGCCGATGGTGCCGCGTGAACAAAGCGGGCTGGGGTATCCGCCGGTTGTGGTCGAGTCGTTCGAGCCGTATTTGTCGCGCATCGACAAAATCGTCGCGGCGAGCAACAACGCTCAACTGTTGATCGAACTGGAAGCGCAGTTAATACCCAAGGTAGAGGACCAGGCGCAGGTCTCGCGTTCGCAACCGATCTACCTGGATGTCACTGCGCTGCTGGCGAACAGAGGTGAAGCGTTGGCGACACTCGCCAAACACCTCGGTGTGCCACTGCTACAGACTGCCGCCATGGGTGACGGCGGCAACGACCCGCCCATGTTCTACCGCGCCGGGCTGTCGATCGCCATGGGGCAAGCCGAAGACGCCGTGAAGCGCCAGGCAGACGTCGTCACCGCCGCCAACACCGAAGACGGCGCAGCCCAGGCAATAGAACGCTACATCCTCCCTGGATAACTCAATCCCCTGTGAGAATCCTTTTGTAGGCGCAAGCTTGCTCGCGAAGGGGTCGAGACATCCAGCATCCATCTCACCTGACCCAGCGCTTTCGCGAGCAAGCTTGCTCCTACAGAATTTTGCTGTGACTCAGATACTGTGAACGGCAAATAAACCCGTAGGAGCTGGCTTGCCAGTGATGAGGCCGGGTCAGCCACCCTCCATGCCAGCTGACCCACCGCTTTCGCTGGCAAGCCAGCTCCTACAGTGGATCGGGTACACCCTGGAATCACCATCGATGATCGCGATCAAAGACTGCTCACCAGGTTCCACCCGCCGCACCCGGCAAACTCAGCTTGCCGCTGTCGACAAACCGCATCGTGCCAAACATCCCTCCAGCCAGCTTGCCACGCAGAACATAGGGCAGATTATCCAGGGTTTGCGTCCGGGTCAGCCCGACCGTCTGGCGAAACACGGAAAACGCCGAAACACTCACCGGCACGGTCAGCACGGTTTCTGAAAACCGCGCAATAGACCCAGACTGGTCACTGACGCCCGAAGCGAGGGGCTGGCCATTGACCTCCAGGTCCAGGGCCACGCCGTTGTAATCGATGGTCGTGTCATTGGGGTTCTGCACACGGATTTTCACCGCAAAACGCACTTCCATGCCCTGACCAGGCATCGGCTCAAGTCCGACCACGTTGATGTTCAAAGGATCGCGCTGGGGCAGCAAGGCGCAGGCGCTGAGGTTGAGCATCAGCAAGGAAAGAATCAACGCGTGGACACGACGCATGGGCACACTCACTCAAAAGAAAAAGGCCGAACCCGCAGGGCTCGGCCTCACGCCTGCCTAGCGGTTCATCTGTCCGACCGCCCCGGGCACTGCCGGTTCAGCCTTGCTCGCCATCTCGGGATTTTCCATCACCTGCAGAATCGACGCTTCCGGGTCAAAATCGTCTTCTTCCAGCTCGATGAATTCTTCCGGCAGAAAGATGTTGAGCACGATAGCGCACAACGCGCCGACGGTGATCGGCGATTCAAAGATGTTGTGCAGCGCCGTGGGCAGCTCGCGCAAAACCTCCGGCACCGCCGCGACGCCCAGGCCCAGACCGATGGAAATGGCGACAATCAGCATGTTGCGTCGATGCAGCCCGGCCTCGGCGAGGATCTTGATACCCGCCACCGCGACCGTGCCGAACATCACCAGCTCGGCACCGCCCAGCACCGGTTTGGGCATCAGTTGCAGCACCGCGCCAATCATCGGGAACAGCCCCAGCAGGACCAGCAGCCCGGCAATGAAAAACGCCACGTAGCGGCTGGCGACACCGGTCAGCTGGATCACCCCGTTGTTCTGCGCAAAAGTGACCATCGGCATGCTGTTGAACACGGCCGCCATCGCCGAGTTAAGCCCGTCGGCCAGCAGCCCGGATTTGATCCGGCGAATGTACAGCGGACCCTTGACCGGTTGCCGGGAGATCATCGAGTTGGCGGTGAGATCGCCCGCAGCCTCCAGCGGCGAAACCAGAAAAATCACCGCGATCGGTATGAATGCCACCCAGTCGAAATTGAACCCGTACTTGAACGGCACCGGGACGCTCATCAGCGGTACCTCGGGCATGCTCGCAAAATCCACGTGCCCCATGAACCACGCCACCGCATAACCGAGGGCCAACCCGATCACGATTGCCCCCAGGCGCAGGAACGGCACATCGACCCGATTCAGCACCACAATCGTCCCAAGCACCAACGCGGCCAATGCCAGGTGACTGCCGGCGCCAAGGTCCGGCGCGCCGAAACCGCCGGCGATATCGGTCATCGCGACTTTGATCAGCGACAACCCCATCAGCGTGATGATCGTGCCCGTGACCACCGGTGTGATCAACATCCGCAATTTGCCGATGAACTGGCTCAGCAGCACCTCGATGAACGCGGCAAAAAAACACACGCCGAAGATCGTCGAGAGGATCTCCTCGGTACCGCCACCTCGCGCCTTGACCATGAAGCCGGCGCTGAGGATCACGCTGATGAATGAAAAACTGGTGCCTTGTAGACAGAGCAACCCGGAGCCGACCGGGCCGAAGCGTTTTGCCTGGACGAAGGTGCCCAGGCCCGAGACGAACAGCGCCATGCTGATCAGGTAGGGGATCTCACTTTGCAGGCCGAGGGCGCTACCCATAATCAGTGTGGGAGTGATGATGCCGACGAAACTGGCCAGCACATGTTGCAGCGCGGCGAACACCGTTGCGGTCAGATGAGGGCGGTCGTCGAGGCCATAAATGAGATCGTTGCTGCGCGGGGCGGGGGCTTTTTCAGAAGCGGTCATGATGATGTGCGTGCCTGCAGGCGGCCGGGTCAGAAAATGGACGCGCAGGATGCCAGAAAGCCCCTTTGCTAGCGAGCGATGAGCATTGCAATGTGAGGCTGCGAGCTAATGACCTGTGGCGAGCAAGCTGCCTGCCTCGCCACAGTTTTGAGCAGATCTACGCGACCACTCGATAACACGGCACGTAGGCTGCGCCGCCGGGCAGTTTCATCCGGTGCTGAGCGACGAAGGCCTTCAGCAACTGATCCAGCGGTTGCATGATCGCCGCGTCGCCGCGGATCTGATACGGGCCGTGTTCTTCGATCAGGCGAATGCCTTTGTCCTTGACGTTGCCGGCGACGATGCCGGAGAACGCGCGGCGCAGGTTGGCGGCCAGTTCGTGGGCCGGCAGGTCGCGGCTCAGTTTCAGGTTGGCCATGTTTTCGTGCGTCGGGTCGAACGGGCGCTGGAAGCCTTCGTCGATCTTCAGCAGCCAGTTGAAATGGAACGCGTCGTTGCGTTCGCGGCGGAACTGTTTCACCGCTTTCAGACCCTGGGTCATCTGCCGGGCCACTTCCGCCGGGTCGTTGATGATGATCTCGTAATGCTGCTTGGCCGCTTCGCCCAGCGTAGCGCCGACAAACGCGTCGAGTTGCTCCAGATACGGCGCGGCATTTTTCGGCCCGGTGAGGATCACGGGGAACGGCAGGCCTTTGTTGTCCGGGTGCATCAGGATGCCGAGCAGGTAGAG
>JALYPE010000412.1 GCA_030856525.1 Pseudomonadota bacterium
CCTCGCTGGCCTTCGTTGGCTACCGGCGGCACGCTGAAGTATCCGGGCGTTCCTATCGTGGCCACCGGCACCTTGCTGGGCGGCGCGAACAAAACCATTGCCCAGATCTTGGCTGCTGGTGGCGAAACCGCGGCGAACGAGATGCTGACCCTGCTGAACAACGCGATCCTGCGTGTATTCGTCACTCAGACCAACTCGATTTTCCGCCCGACGCACATCCTGATGCCGTTGATCGAGTACGGCCTGCTGACCACCTTTCGGATTCCGAACACTGCGGAAACGTTGATCAGCTACCTGGAGCGCGTGCTCAAGATCACCATCGAGCCAATTCTGCAGGCGGCAACCGCCGGCGCCGGTGGCGGCAGCCGCATGATGGTCTACACCAAGAACGCCCAGTTCGCCAAGTTCCACCTGCCGATGCCGTTCACCCTCAACGCGCCGATCCCATCCCACGGTGGTCTGCGCTTCGAAGCTGCGGGCGTGGTTCGCACTGCCGGTACCGAGCTGCGCGTGCCTCTTTCCCACCTGTACGTCGACGGCATCTAAGGGGGTCACCATGGCTTCGATAAAGGTTTACACCAACGTCAGCGCAAACCCTGTCGTCATGTCTGACGGCAGCACCGTTGGAGCCGGCGAACAGACCACCGAACAGCAGTACGAACTGGCCAAAGGTTCGTTTTGGGAAGAGCACGGTGTGCTGGTACCGGGCGCTCCGGAAGTAACGCCGGAAGCCACTGCTCAGCTGGACGAGCTGCGCACTGAAAACGCTCAGCTCAAGGAAGACCTGTTCAATGAGCAAGCTCGTTCGCAGAAGCTGGAATCCGACCTGAAGGCCGCGCTGGCGAAGAAGTAACTGATTCAACCAGCAACACCATTGCCCCGCCAAGAGCGGGGCTTTCTCATTCTGGAGTTTGCAAAATGGCCGAGCTGACCATCGAAGTGACGCCGGCGATCATTGCTGCCTTCCGCGAGTTCTACCCTGAATTCGTGAACCCTGTGACGTGGACTGACACTCAGATCACTAAAGCGCTGTACATCGCGCGCGGTGAGTTTGGCGGTTGCGCGAACTGGGGCGACTACAAGTCCTATTCATTTTTCCAGCGCGGCTGGTTCGCCCTTGCGGCGCACTACCTGACCTGGAACAAGGCGACCACTGATGCATCTGGTGCGGACGGCAGCGCTTCAACGCCCTATGCCGTGTCCAGCAAGTCGGTGCGTGACGAGTCTGTTTCCTACGCCATCCCGGCAGCGAATGCTGGTTTGACGGTGTGGGAGGCATCGCTGGCACTGACCCCTTACGGGCTTGAATACCTTCACCTGCGCTCGCGGGCTGGCATGGGAGCGATCTGCGTATGATTTCGCCGACTGTGAGCGTCATTGGCAAGCAAGAGGTTGAGCAGGCGCTGAAGGATCTGGCCCTGAAGCTGGCCGGCCCCACGCGGGTGCTCGCTGGCGTGCCTAAGGGCGCAGGCACCTATGAAGACGGCTTGACCCTGGCAACCATCGCTGCCGTGAACAACTTCGGCTCAGCTGACGGCACGATCCCAGCGCGACCAACCCTTGGACCCGCTATCGAGAAAGGTGCTCCGCAGTATCAGCGCCTGGCCGAGGTGATGATCCCCAAAGTGCTCACGGGCGAGATGACGATGCTCACGCTACTCGAGCAGATGGGCAACCTCGCCGAAGGGCATATCAAGCAAGAAATCACCGACTTGAAGACGCCGCCTAACGCCGCATCTACGATTGCTGCTAAGGGTTCGGACAATCCACTGATCGACACCGGCGCCTTCCGTCAGTCCATCCGCTACGTGATCGACGATACCGGCGAAGAACTCGAAGAGGGTCTGTGATGGGCTTGAATATGCGCGGCCACATCAGCGGCCCATTCATCACGCACACCGGCGTTATCCTGAATCGCTACGCGAGCGAGATCGTCGACTTCGAGCCGGTCCTGACCCTCACCTACACCGACACCTTTAACGCAAACGTGCAGCCGGTCAGCGACAAGGAAATCGAGTTCCTGCAGATCGGCGCCGAGCGCATCAATGACGTCAGGGTGATTCACCGCAATGACGGCAAGGGCATCGAGGTTTCAACCGACGGCAAGCTCGCCGACATCCTGGTATTCGCTGAGACGCCCGACAAGCCTGCCACCTGGTGGAAGTCCATAGCCACCGATTACCGACCCTGGCACAACTTCTGCCGCGCCGTGGTCGCCAAGCTGGACCCGTCAGAGATCGCCAGGCTGGAGGGCGTGACCGATGCTTGACACCAAATCACTAACGAAAGCGGTGTGCCGGATTGTCGTTTCGGCAACCGGGCTTCCTGCTGACAAGGTGATCATCGGCGACCCTGGCACAGCAGCCCCTTCTGGCAGCTACTGCGCCGTGCGACTCGACAGCCCCGCTCAGTTCGGTCAGGCGCTCAACACGCAGCGCAATGTTGTCGCCGTCGATGATCCGCAATACATGGACATCATCGCCAAGGTCGCAACGCAGTTCACCGTTGGCTTTAGCATCAACTTCTACCGCGCTGGCGCGATGAACTATGCCTCGGCCATGTGTGAGGCGAACAAGCGCGAGCCGATCAAGGCCCTATTGCGCACCGCGAAGCTTGGCTGGTCCCGCGTCTCACCCATCAACAACCTGACCGGCCTTTACCAAGCGGCCATGGAAGAGCGCTCCCAGCTCACCCTGTACCTGTATGGCGAATCGATCGCCGAAGACCGCATCCAGCGGATCTATCGCGCGAGGTTCACCGCGCAAACCGAACAATCTGGCGCCATTGCGCAAGGGGAAGTAAATGGCTTATCCGGCTGAAAGCATCATCAACATCACCACGCTGATCAACTCGGCCGGCCTTGGCACTTCCAACTTCGGTGCGGGCATGGTGTTTGCGGACTTCGATTCGTCGAGCGACGCGACATTTGCCGAGGGCAGCTACCGCGACTATGGCTCCGCGTCCCAGGTGGCCGTTGACTTCAACATTGCCTCCGATCCATACGCGGCTGCGCTCGCATGGTTTTCGGCAGTGCCGAAGCCTAAGACCCTGCGTATCTATCTGCGCATCGAGGAAGACACTCCGGTCGAATCGCTGAACGACGCAATCAACAAGGGCATTTGGTTCTACTGGTTCGATTTCGAGACCTCGATCCG
Organism: Pseudomonadota bacterium; assembly: GCA_030856525.1. Taxonomy (GTDB): domain Bacteria; phylum Pseudomonadota; class Gammaproteobacteria; order Pseudomonadales; family Pseudomonadaceae; genus Aquipseudomonas. Next base: position 3,156 of record JALYPE010000412.1, read on the forward strand.
CGCTGTCGACGCTGACGTATTGGCCCTGGCTGCTGCTGGCGACGCTGCTGGCAAGTTCTTCGCCTACACCACCAATCAGGCGACCGTGCGAGATCCTGCTGTAACTACCGACATCGTCAGCAAAGCCATGACCCAGGGCTTGCGCCGCCTGTTCGTGGCCAGTCACGCCACCGAACTCTACGAGGGCTTCGAAATCGCGGCCGTGTTCAGCCGCGTGAATTTAAACGCCGCGAACTCGACCATCACCGGCGAATACAAAAAGCTGCCGGGCATTGATGCTGAAAGCCTGACCCCGACCGCATACGGGGCCATGAAACAGAAAGGCGCCGTGTTCTACACCGTCGTTGAAACCGGCGGCGAGCGCGACAACGGCCGGATCATCAACTCGAAGACCACGTCCACCTTCGGCGAATACATCGACGATGTGTTCAACCTAGACGCCTTCACCAACTTCATGACGATTGCCTTGTACAACGCACTCACCAAAGTGCCGACCAAGCTTCGGCAAACTCCGGCCGGTCAACAGATCCTGATCGATGCTGCCGCTCAAGTGGGCGAGAAGTTCATCGACAACGGTTACCTGGGCGAGCGCCTGTATCTCGATGACGAGACCGGCGAAGAGGTGCTGAGCCGTGGTTACGAGATCCTGACCAATGCCGAAGACATCGTTCTCATCTCGGACGCCGAGCGGGCTGCTCGCGGCGCCGCGCCTATCACCATGCGCATCTTCCGCAGTGGCGCCATCCACACCGTCGACCTGACGGCCAACGTTGAATAAGGGGCGCTGACTCATGTCTTTAGCTGATCTTT
>JALYPE010000417.1 GCA_030856525.1 Pseudomonadota bacterium
AGCATCCGCTGATTCAGTAAGGCTTGATCGCCCGGCGCGATCACGCATAAAAAAGGCCTCAGGTAGCAAAAACCGAGGCCTTTTCATTTCAGCGAACCGTTAACCACACGCTTTCAGGTCTACCGGGCCGACAAATTCATTGGCGCGTCCCATCACACAGGCCACGCTTTGATTGCGCTGACGTTCCCACGCCTGAACGGGATAAGTCTTGCTCCAGGCTTCATACAATTGCCGATCCTGTTTCGACAGGCGCAAGCCATATTGTTTGCTCATATAGAAATATGTCCGGGCGATCATGCCGCGAATCGAAGGGCGCGGCATCACCTTCTTCGCCTTGAAATCCACCTGAGTCAAGCAAGAACCATACTGGCCCGGCTGCTCCGGTAGCCAGCCAAAACTGAAATTGCTGCGGTCGCCGTTCACTTCTCCGATGCTCGGCACCAGATTGTGCAGATCGGCTTCGGCCTTCTGATAGATCGGGTCATGACGTGTGCAGTTTTTGCGTCCGCCCTGTTGCCAGCACTGACGCTGATGTCCGATCTGCCAGGCCGGGACGATATGTTCCCATTCAATGCGGGACGCGCGCTTGGCGTTTTTTCGCGGGACATAGCCGCAGGCCGACAAATTCACCTTGTTGCCGGTGTACTTGCATCCGCAATAAAACTCGGTGGACTGCGGCGCATAAAGCTTCCAGGCGACTTTCTTGGCTTCGCTGAAGGTGCGAGGGGCATCTGCCTGAGCAGCCGTGGTGAAAAACAGCAACAGCAGAACAAAACAACGGACACTCATCGACTCAATCTTCCTTCGGCACAACCCAAAAAATCTGCACGCCGCCATCGTCGCGGTAAGCGAGGGTGACGTTGTCGTTCTCATCAATCTCTTCGAGCAGCCGCTCCCAATCAGCCACCGGTTCGTCCGGAAGACGAAAGATCAGTGCGGCTTTGGCTTTTTGAGCGGTTGGAGAATTGATGATTTTCTGGACGCGAATGCCCATGAGTTCAAAGGCGTCGGGTGAGGCGGAAGCGGTAGCCACAGAATTATCCTTATTAAGCTGTACGTGCATACAGTATTTAACTGTAGGCATTTTCGCAACTGCTTAAAATTCAAGAAAATCCTCTGACAGCGATTTTTGCCATTTTGTGTAGGACGAGAGAATTAAATGTGTCGGACTTGAACCACTCACCTTGGCGGATGAGTGGTGGCAGCGATGCCCGTCCGGAACCGGTCGGGCAGGGGCGTATCAGTATTCCCAGAACATCCGCTGCAGTTCTTTGCTGTCGCTGGTCTTGGTCAATGCAACCATGGCCAGGATCCGAGCCTTTTGCGGATTAAGGTCGTGAGCTACAACCCAATCGTATTTGTCATCGGGCTGTTCAGCATTGCGCAGTACGAAACCGCCAGCGTTGACATGAGAAGAGCGAATGATTTGTACGCCGTCTTTGCGCAGGGCTTGCAGGCTTGGCACAACGCGCGAGGACACCGAGCCATTACCGGTACCGGCGTGGATGATGGCTTTGGCGCCAGACTGAGCGAGCGCTTTGTAAGCCGTGTCGCTGACGTTGCCGTAGGAGTAGGCAATTTCGACGTTCGGCAGACTCTTGATCTGCTTGATGTCGAATTCAGAATCCATGGTGTGGCGCTTGGCCGGCAAGCGGAACCAGTAGGACTTGCCTTCGACGACCATGCCAAGCGGACCCCAGGCGCTTTTGAATGCCTCGGTCTTGATGTTGATCATTTTGCTGACATCGCGACCCGACTGGATTTCATCGTTCATGGTCACCAGAACGCCCTTGCCGCGGGCCTCTTTGCTGCTGGCCACGGCCACTGCGTTGTAAAGGTTCAGCATGCCGTCCGCCGACATTGCAGTGCCTGGACGCATCGAACCGACGACGATGATTGGCTTGTCGGTTTTTTCCACCAGATTCAAAAAGTACGCAGTTTCTTCCAGCGTGTCGGTGCCGTGGGTGATGACGATGCCATCCACGTCAGCGCTGTCCGCCAGTTCAGCCACGCGGCGACCCAGTTGCAGCAGGTTGTCGTTGGTAATGCTCTCCGACGCGATTTGCATGACCTGCTCGCCGCGAACGTTGGCCACTTGGCTCAGTTCCGGGACCCCGGCGATCAATTGTTCGATGCCGACTTTCGCAGCTTGGTAGGTGGCACTGTTTGCAGCGCTGGCGCCGGCACCGGCGATGGTGCCGCCCGTGGCGAGAATCACCACATTGGCCAGCTTTTGTTGTGTCTCGACTTCTTTCGCCTGAAGGGCAGAAGGTAAAAGCAGGAGGAGGGCCAAAGTGCCCGGAACGAGGGATCTGAAAGCAGCTGTCATTATTTTTATCTCTCTAATTGTTAGGTGGTGCTGACGCAGTTTTCTTCTGGATGTGCCTCAAGCTGATCTGAAAGCCTGGGCTAATGACAGAGAGCAGGATCTGTACCAGTCATGCGCAGTACAGAAAAAAACTTCCAAGTTGATGATATTTAACACTAATACCCATTGGGATCTTGGAGCTCTGTATTCATGTCGTCCGGTATTCCGACTACACAACGTATTAGCGTTCGGGTTCCCGGCAGAACTCCCGTGTGCTTTCACCTGCTTTTCACCCACTGAGCAAATGGACGTTAAAGAAACTCGCGGGACGGTCGATGTCCCTTCAAAGGATCTTTTCTCAGGAGCTCTCATGTCGTTTTCCGTAGGTTTCCCCAATCCGGCTGCTGTGACCATAGGTG